>CAZQKJ010000629.1:0-2442 GCA_964593315.1 uncultured Granulosicoccaceae bacterium | reverse complement strand
ATAAAGATCTTTATGACTGTCCAGATCAAATACAACAGGCCTTCAAAAAATCCCATAGTCTTAAGCGCCCGCCACCAGTGTTACCGGCTCAAACATGCAGCCAAAGCCCGCCAGATCCATACTACCCATTGGCAACCACGCGCATCCCTCCGGAACCCCGTCGTCCTGCCTGACCTTGATCATCACGCTATCGCCATTTTGTTCAGCACTGACTACCGCGTTTTCGGTTAATCCAAGACGCTGCATATCGCTACTGTGCAATGATACAAAGTTGTGTTGTGCATCGGCTGTTTTTTGCAGAGATCTGGCACGTCTTACCAGCATGTCCGATTTGTAGGCTGGCAGATCACCACAGCGCAGCAACGACTTATCATGGGATTGCGATGGCACTTCGATGTTGTCGAGTTTATAGCTGTTATCGAGCTGTATATCGCGACATAGATCTTTAACCTCTTCGCGTATGCCAACCACACTGTCGTAGTCAAAGCCATCAAGCTCAAGCTGGTTACCTAATACACGCAAAATTTTCCAAGCAGGCCGACCTTCACCGGGTGGTTTGGTTGTACCGTTAAACATCTGCCATGCGCCAGTCGCATTAACAAATGTCCCGGCAGTTTCTGCAAACGCAGCCGAAGGTAGAACAATATTCGCATGCTCCACCGCATGCTTACTAAGGTGAGTGGAAATAATCACCATCGTGGTGTCTTTTAACAGTTGTCTGGCACGCGCTGCATTGATCTGCTCATAACGCGGCTCAACACCCATCAGTATTATCGACTTCAACGGTGCATTAAGCATCTCCGCTGCATTCAGACCTGGCTTATCAGTCGCTGTACCACCCGCCTTGCGGTGTGGGACACAACCCGCCAACCATGCACCGGCAGTATTGCCACCTTCAGGTAAGTAGCCGAAGGTTGAACCAGTGGCTGTCGCTATACACGCAGCCACTGCACGCAGGTCAGAATAATTCGGATGCATTACAGCAGAGTTGCCAAGCAGCACAGCAGCATTATCAGATTCTTTAAGTTGCGCTGCAATCTCACGATGCTGGTCAGTGATATTCACTTGTGAGGCCAATCGTGTAACTACTTCGTCCTTACAATCACAAGCAACTGCCACTGCCAATGCGTGCAACAACATGTCTCTCGGTGATGCGCCAATGTTATGTTGCGGATCAAAGTTCATTGGATAAACGCGAGGGTTTATAAAACTGATGTTTGCACCCTTAAGACTCGCTTTGCGTAAACGCAATGCTGCAAGCGGTTGTTCTTTTCTGACATTAGAACCAATCAGTAGACCGGCGTTCACGTTTTCCAGGTCCTGCAGACTCATACCCAGCCATGGCATAACCGGCGCACGCGATTGATCTTTAAAATCCGTTTGCGTTAATCGATGATCAATGTTGTCACTGCCCAGAGCACGCATCAGTTTTTGTAAAAGAAACTGCTCTTCTACTGTGGCAGATGCAGATGCAAGAGCCGCTATCGACTTGCCGCCGTGCTGTTCAACACTTTCTTTTAACGATTTGGCCGTTTCTGCCAATGCAGTTTGCCAATCGACGGGCTTGAGCTCACCATCGATTCGCATCATAGGCTGTGTCACACGATCTTCTGTATACAGTCCCTCATAACTAAAGCGGTCGCGATCTGAAATCCATGTCTCATTAACATCTTCGTTTTCGCACGGTACGACACGTTTAATTTCATCGTTGCCCACGTGCACAAACACATTGCTGCCGACGCTATCGTGTGGTGATACCGACTGGCTCTGTGCAAGCTCCCAGGAACGAGCAGTAAATCGAGAAGGCTTTGCAGTCAACGCACCAACGGGACAAAGATCTATCACGTTACCGGATAGCTCAGAATCAACGCTCTTGGCAATATAGGTTCCGATACGCGTATTCTCACCGCGACCAGTCGCACCCAGTTCACGTACACCAGAAATTTCTTCACCAAAGCGCACGCATCTTGTGCAGTGAATGCAACGCGTCAGCTCGGTAGAAATTAACGGACCGATATTTTTATCCATCACGACGCGCTTGGTTTCTACGTAATCAGATGAGCTGTTGCCGTAACCGAGTGCTACATCCTGCAACTCACACTCACCTGCCTGATCACATATAGGACAATCGAGCGGGTGATTAATTAATAGAAATTCCATCGTGCCGGCCTGCGCACCCGCGGCAAGTTCAGAGCCGGTTTTGATGTTCATGTCCGGCATTACCGGTGTTGCACAAGCAGGCAACGGCTTGGGCGCTTTTTCAACTTCAACCAGACACATACGGCAGTTAGCTGCCACACTCAGTTTTTTGTGATAACAAAAACGCGGTATGGTAATACCAGCTTCATCAGTCACCTCGATAATCATCTGACCCTTGCGGGCTTTCAGAGGCTTACCGTCAACGGTGATATCAATCAGGTCGTCACTCATGCGGCAGTACCC
>CAZQKJ010000628.1:0-2460 GCA_964593315.1 uncultured Granulosicoccaceae bacterium | reverse complement strand
TGATTTATGTATCTGTCTGTGGTTTTGGATTTGAAGGTCCATTTGCACAAAAACCGGTGTTTGATCCGCTCATTCAGGCCGTGTCGGGACTTACCACAGTGCAGGCCGGGTCTGATGATCAGCGACCGCGATTAGTGCGTACTATTGTGCCGGATAAGGTCACGGCAATTCAAACCTCTCAGGCAGTCACCGCAGCGCTCTATGCCAAGCTTAAAAACGGTACCGGCCAACACATCAAGATCTCAATGCTCGACACCATAGTCTTCTTTTTGTGGAGCTCAGATATGGGAGGGCATAGTTTTATTGGTGATGAGCTCGAGCAGGAAACGGCGCAGTCCTACATTGATCTCGTCTATGAGACAGCGGATGGATATATCAGTGTTGCAGTCGTAGCAGACAAAGACTGGCGTGGTGTATCGGTAGCACTTGAGCGACCGGATATGCTGACTGATCCGCGCTTTACTACGGCGGCACTAAGAGAAGACAATAAAGATGCCCGCACTCGTCTTACCCAGGAGGCCTTGTATCCGTTTACAAGTGAAGATGCTATTCAACGCCTTGAACAACAAGATGTGCCCTGTGCACCCGTACTGACACGCAAACAAATGATCCGTCATTCACAGATCGATGCTAATCAAACCATTCTTAGTTATCAGCATCCTGATGCCGGGCTTATTCGTCAGGCTCGACAGCCTGCGGTGTTTTCCGACACAGGAGTAAACCAACCGACACCCGCACCGCGTCTGGGAGAACACACCCGGGAAGTGCTGCTGGAGCTTGGCTATGATGATAATGAAATTAAGGCGTTAAACAAAAGTCGCGCGATTATCTGTGACGGAGAAGCTTCATGATTGATCTCTACTATTGGCCAACGCCCAACGGTTGGAAGATTTCTATTGCACTTGAGGAGCTGGAGCTTGCGTACAACACCATACCCGTAGAAATTGGCGCGGGAGATCAGTTTGCTGATAGCTTTTTATCGATCAGTCCTAACGCCAAAATGCCTGCGATTGTTGATCATGACATTGAGGGTGAGTCAGTTAGTGTTTTTGAATCGGGCGCCATACTGCACTATCTGGCTAGCAAGACCGGTCGGTTGATACCAACGGATGCTGCAGGCAGAAAAGAAACGCTTGAATGGCTGTTTTGGCAATCCGCTAATCAAGGCCCGATGGCAGGACAGCTCAGTCACTTTGTTAACTACTCACCGGACGGTCAGGACTACAGCCGTGAGCGCTATCTTGGGGAGTATCAACGCAATCTGGCGGTGCTTGAACGCCGGTTGGAAGATCGTGAGTACTTGCTGGGCGAGTATTCCATTGCCGATATCATGGCATTTCCGTGGGTGTTGATCGTCAAGCCTCTCAGCGCATCACTGGATGACTTTCCGCGGGTGAGTGCCTGGCGTGGTCGCATTAAGGAACGTCCTGCAGTAAGACGGGGGGTAAATTTACTTAAGGATCGTCAAAACCGTGGGCAGCATAATGCGGAAAATAACAAACTGCTATTCAATCAGGGGGCTGAGCATTTTAAGCGCGGCAAGTGAACGCCTTGGCTGTGAGCTTGTGGCTTTAGGATAGATCTGCGAACAATAGACAGCATTACTTAAGAAGAAACAACAACACTTGAGAAATAATAACCTGCGCATATTCTGACAACTGAGTGGGAGCATGCGAGAGATGTATGCCAGACCTTAAATCGAAAGCGAGTCTATTTGCTATGATCATAAGTGGCGTTTATCAGAACCAACGATCACAAGGAGTGCTTCAACAACCTATACGGGTAATGATAAGGGGCGGGCAACTCCGGACATTCGCTGGTTATCTGGTTTGCAGTATCGTTCGTTTTATACAGGCGTCTGTATAATTAGATAACACATGCTGCAGTATAGTTGACTGTTAGGCTAAATAATAGAAATACCGAAACATAGTTTAAGTTGTAGGGAAATTATATGTACATGCTATACGTAGATGAAAGCGGAGATAGTGAAATACTAAATTCGCCATCTCCCTATTTTGTGTTAACTGGTATTGTGGTTCATGAACTACGGTGGAACGAGTATCTGGAAAGGCTTATTGCCTTTCGAAAAAGAATGCGTAGTAAGTTTGGTCTACTTCTCAGAGAGGAGATTCATTGCGCTAGAATGATAAACAAGCCAGGCGATATGGTAAGAATCGAAAGAAACGATCGCCTTACAATTCTTAGGAATTTCGCAGTTGAACTGGCTTCAATGCCAGACTTAAACATCATTAATATTGTCATAGATAAAAATGGCAAGCCGCCAGACTATGACATAACTGAAACAGCATGGACAATGCTGATTCAGAGGTTTTCCAATACAATGTCACACAGGAATTTCGCAGGACCTGCAAATCCTGATGAACGTGGTTTGGTTGTACCGGATATGTCAGAGGTAAAGAAGATTACCGGCATATTGAGGCGTATGCGCAAATATAATCC
>CAZQKJ010000627.1:0-2462 GCA_964593315.1 uncultured Granulosicoccaceae bacterium | reverse complement strand
GAGATCAGCGGCACCATATCTGATGCAGCATTTGCCGCACTGATTACAGTCTTTCATGGTCGCTCAATAGAGATCCGGGTGTATTGCCAATGTTGCTGTGCCAAAGTGTAGGACACGATTTTTGAAGGTGTGCAGACAAGTACAGTATCATTTGGCAGCGTTACTTGATACGCGGGCTTAGTATTCGTTACCGGCACAACATCGTTGATAACGGGTTTTGAGACAGCAACCTTGTGTTCAAGTACATTTGGACAAGAGACATTTCAGGAATACAAGGCATGCTCTATCGCGCTGCTCATTTGAAAGCGTATCACCCGTGACGCTTGAAGTATGGTTCGCCTATGTCTTGGCGACAATCGTCGTGCTGGTGATTCCGGGTCCTACGATTTTATCCGTAATCAGCTATTCGCTGACACATGGCAGTAAAGCGAAAACGCCCTTAGTCCTCGCTGTGGCACTGGGTGACTCTACCGCACTTGCGTTGTCGTTGGTTGGTTTGGGTGCGGTGTTGTCCGGGTCTTCATTGTGGTTTCTGACAATCAAGTGGATCGGCGGGTTATATCTGTTGTATCTGGGAGTGAGAATGATTGTCAGTGAGTTGCGCGCTGAAACACATTTGTCCCTGGCACACCACAAAATTGGACAACGCGTCTTTTTGAATACCTACCTTGTCACTGTGTTCAACCCGAAGGGCATAATTTTCTTTATCGCTTTTTTGCCACAGTTTATAAACCCTGTGGGCAATACTGTGCAGCAACTGTGGGTTTTAGCCGTGACCTTTGTGGTGCTGGCGACGCTGAATGCTGCACTGTATGCTTTTTTTGCTGAAAGAGCACGGCAGCTGCTCGCCACGCCATCCACTCACAGAGCGTTTAACATCGGTGGTGGAGTGCTATTGTCTGTAGCCGGGGTATGGGCCTTAAGTGCCAGGCTTGTCTAGCCCTGGTCGCATACGTGTTTGTGATTTGTGCCTGAGTTAGTATAAAAGCCTGAAACAATATAGAAGACTGAAGCGAGATCCGTCGAGAGCTGCAGGTTACTATGTTGCCGGTGGAAGTAATGCGATCAAAAACAGGGCAGAAACTATGCTGGTCAACCCACAAGAGTCAATACTGTGAGCTCTAATACCGATGATGCCTACCACAAGATACGGGCACCGGCGCGAGCCAGGCCTGCCGGCTGTCCGGTGGATCATGAATTCACCACATTCACAGACGACTACCTGGCCAACCCGTATCCTGACCTTGCACGTGTCAGGCAAGAGCATCCAATATTTTATTCAGAGAAACTGGGGTTTCTGGTTGTCACCAGAATGGAGGATCTGCTGGAGATATTCGGTGATCATGAAGTGTACTCTTCGGAGAATGTTCAGGACCCGGTGTTTCCTGTTTGTGATCGTGCAGCAGCGATACTGGCCGCTGAAGATTTTAACCCGGTTGCAGTTATGTCTAATAAACAGCAACCAGAGCACTCACGTATAAAGAAATATACCCGGCAGGGATTCTCGGCGCGTCGCATGAAAATGCTGGAGCCGTATATCCGGCGTCGTAGTCACGAGCTGATAGATGACATGCTGGCAAAAGGCTCATCGGCAGAATTTGTCAGCAGCTTTGGTCACCCGTTGCCGGGGCAGATAATTTTTCGCTTTATCGGTTTTGATGAAGCCGATGACGAACGCCTGATCAGCTGGACTTCAAACCGTCTTGCCTTTACCTGGGGTAAGCCGGATGAAGATGAGCAAGTAGATATTGCCAACAATATGTTGCGCTATTGGCGCTACTGCCGCGAGTTTGTCGCGATGCGTAAAGACAATCGTGCAGATGATCTTACCTCCGAGCTTCTGGATGCACATGACGCCAACCCGGATGAGCTGTCATATCGAGAGGTGGAATCTATCATTTATGGATTGTCTTTCGCGGGTCATGAGATAGTCAGCAACTACATGAGTAATGCGCTGTTGTGTTTGTTGCCGCGTCGTGACGACTGGGATGCTCTGTGTGAGAACCCGTCTTTAATACCGAATGCACTGGAAGAAGTACTGAGGTTCGATTCACCGCAGACCAGCTGGAGACGGGTCACCAATACGGACACTGCAATAGCCGGGATAACCGTACCGGCTGGAACTCAGGTATTTTTGAGTCTGGGCGCTGGTAACCATCAGCCAGAGTTGTTCGAATCGCCTGGTGAGTTTGATATGCGCCGCGCCAACGCACGCAAGCATATATCTTTTGGTTATGGAATTCACTTTTGCCTGGGGGCACGACTGGCGCGACTGGAAGGAGAAATTGCAATAGAGACCCTGTCTCAAAGGGTGCCGAATCTGCGGCTGGTGGCCGATCAGCACCTGCAATACTCAGCCAATATCACTTTCCGCGGCCCGGTTGCATTACATGTGGAGTGGGATGGTTAAACCGGCTCAGTCTTGTTTGGGAACTAATCGGGAACTTTTCTGCCTCTGTTGT
>CAZQKJ010000626.1:0-2466 GCA_964593315.1 uncultured Granulosicoccaceae bacterium | reverse complement strand
GGCGCGTTTGCTGACAAGCTGCCAAATGCCTCAATGCTCAAGTCGTCCGAGTCACTGACTATGGATTTTTCAGTGCCGGTGGAAGGTCTCGAGTCTCCGTGGGGCGGTGCGCAGCTGGTGTTTATCTATGACTCTGCAACCGTGACAGAGCCACCCAAATCGGCCTCTGGTCTGATGGAGTTTTTACAAGGGGACGGACGCTTTGCCTATCCGGCGCCGCCTGCATTCCAGGGCACAACAATGGTCAAGCAACTGCTGCATGAGCTGACCGAAGATCGCGATGCGCTGTCCAAGCCGGTTGAAGAAGCAGATTTTGAATCAGTAACCGCGCCTTTGTGGGCTTACCTCGATCAGTTGCACCCGCTGCTGTGGGGTAATGGTAAGACCTGGCCTGCCAGTGCGGAAAACACCCGTCAGTTACTTGATGATGGTGAAATAGATATCGCTATATCGTTCAATCCGAATGAGGCCAGCGCTGCGGTGAAGGGCGGACAATTACCGGATTCTGTTCGTACTTACACGTTTGAAGATGGCACGATAGGTAATACCCATTTTGTGACGATTCCATACAACGCGACAGCCAAAGCAGGAGCAATGCTGGTAGCTAACTTTTTCATCAGCGCTGAGGCACAGGCACGTAAAGCAGACCCGGAATTCTGGGGTGATCCAACGGTGCTCGATCTAGACACACTGAAAGATGACGATAAGGCTCGCTTTACAAAGATCGACCTGGGTCCATGGGCACTGCCAATCGGGTCTGGAAAAACGCTCCCTGAGCCGCATGCGTCCTGGGCGGGTGCGCTGGAAGACGAGTGGATCAAGCGCTACGGCAATTAAGATAGCTCTTGGTTAACCTGGGTCGCTGTCCTGTAAGCTTTATACATACAGATACAGACTCAAAGCTGCTTTGTCGTATCCCGTATAACACCGGGATAACGCAGGCTTGACTATTGTGATTGCGAAATGAAACGCGCAGCTGGAATTGCTCTGGCTGTGCTGTTTGCGCTTCCTATAGTGATCGGACTGTTGGGCAGTATATTGCCTGCCGTCGGCTTGTTGCCATTATTGGCAACCACGGAAGGTTTTACCGAGCTTTTTGCTGATCCGCGTTTTCTTCCATCGGTTTACCTGTCATTAAAAACTGCCATCGCGGCCACGGTGTTGGTGCTGCTGTTGACCATGGTCATTCTGGTCTGTGCACATGGCACACGCATCTGGCGATGGCTCAATGGTTTGCTGCCGCCCTTACTGGCTATACCACATGCTGCAATGGCTGTCGGTTTAGTTTTTCTTATCGCACCCAGTGGCTGGTTTGTACGATTGGTATCACCCTCTATAACCGGCTGGCAGCGGCCTCCTGCAGATTGGGTTGTACCTGATAGTGGTGGATGGTCGCTGATACTCGGCTTAGTGATAAAAGAAACTCCGTTTCTGTTATTAGCTGCTGCAGCGCAATTACCTGCAGTTAAAGTGGATGCGGCGCTTCGAATTGGCAGAACCCTGGGTTATGCGCCGGCGCGATGCTGGAGTCGATTAATTCTGCCGCTGTTGTACCCGCGTATCCGACTGACGCTTTTAATCATACTCGCGTTTAATTTGAGTGTGGTGGACATGGCGATACTGTTGGGCCCGGGTAATCCACCAACGTTTTCGGTTTTTTTATTGTCACTGGTCAATGATCCAGGTTCCCGTGCAGTGGCATCGGCGGGTGCTCTGGTGCTCGCGGCAGGGGTGGCTTTGTTATTTGCTCTTACCGCGGTTGTTGAAAAACTGATCAGCACGATTGCAGCAAGACGCCGCGAAAGTGGCAACCGGGGTCGTGCGCTACCCCTGTGGCGTGGTGCTGCACAAGGTGTAGTTGTGGTAAGTCTGATGTTCAGTATCACAACGATTGTTATGCTTGTGATCTGGAGCGTTACCAGGCGTTGGCGTTTTCCCCATGCCTTGCCGACAGAATGGACAACCTCACACTGGACCAACCGCATTGGAGAGTTTTCATCACCGCTTTTCACCACAATAACACTGGCCTTGTTTACTCTGGTTTTTGCGTTGATCGCGGCCATAGCGTGGCTTGAGTTTGAACGACAGAACAAAGTGCCAAAGCTTGACTGGATGTGGTACATCCCGTTACTGGTGCCGCAGGTTACGTTGCTATTCGGATGGCAAGCAATGGCACTATTGACTGGCACCGATGGCAAATGGTTGTCAGTCGCTTATGCGCATTGGGTTTATGCCTTGCCTTATGTTGTATTGATACTCGCGGTGGCATGGCGTGAGCTTGACCCAAACTGGAACAATGCAGCAGCAGCGTTGGGTGCAGGTTACTGGCGGGTGTTGTTTCGAGTTCGATTGCCGCTATTAATAAAGCCGGTTTGTCAGGCCGGAGCCGTAGCACTTGCTGTCAGTGTTGCACAGTATTTACCCACCCTGTTACTGGGGGCAGGGAGACATCAAACCATTGCGATT
>CAZQKJ010000625.1:0-2469 GCA_964593315.1 uncultured Granulosicoccaceae bacterium | reverse complement strand
TTATGTTGTCGCACTATCAGTTATTCACTGCGTCGGGCAATATCGGCCGCACCGAAGACAATCGTCCACTGGCACTGAACCCGGTGCTCTACCAGGCATTTGAAACTCACTTACCCGAGATAGATCTCTGGTTGTGGGGACACGAACATAACTTGATCGCCTTTGAACCCTACGTCGGCTTGCGCAAAGGCAGGTGTATTGGCTCTGGCGCGATACCGGTTGCGCTACATTGGCAGCCCTATAAACAGCTGCCCAATCTCTCTGTGCCCGATCATCCGGGTGTCGCCCCGAGAATCAATCTTGATTGCCAGTTGGGACATGATGGAGATCACTACCACCACGCATTCGCTGTGCTCGAGATCGATGGTCCAAACGGGCTCATGAGCTATTTTCAAGTCCCCGGAGTGACGGGTGATCCAGAAGTTATCTATACGGAATCAATTTAATGTCTAAACAATATGACATCGTCATTATTGGCGCTGGCGGTGGTGGCATCACTGCAGCATTCGAAGCGCAACGTCGGGGCGCTACAGTCGCCTTACTGGAAAAGTACAAGATTGGCGGCGAGTGCACTCACTCAGGCTGTGTGCCATCAAAGGCATTGATCGATGTCGCAAAAAATTACCACGCAATACAAAACACCACCTCACACGGTTTGAAGCCAGTAGACGCTACCTCATACTTCGATTTCTCAGAAGCTATGCAACACGTCAAAAGTATTGTTGATGGAATCTATGCTCATGAACAACCCAAACGATTTAATGACCTTGGCATAGATACCTTCATCAACGCGACAGGAGCTAGGTTTCTGGATGCTCATACCGTTGAAATCGGCGGCCAGAAAATCAGCGGTGACAACATCATTATAGCTACCGGCTCGGGCCCGAGACTGCTACCCACGGAGGGTGATAATCCTGTTGAACTGCTAAATAACGAAAACTTCTGGGAGCTACGCTCGCAGCCGGAATCTATCGCCTTTCTCGGCGGCGGTGTTATCTCTGCAGAACTGGGTCAGGCGCTTGCACGCTTTGGTACAAAGGTAACAATCATAGATCGCAACGATAGAATACTTGCTAATGTAGATCCGGATGTCGCGGGCTACCTGATCAAGATTTTTGAAGACATGGGTATTGAGATGATCTTGCAGGCTGATGCAAAAATATGCTCTAAAGATCGAGATGGAAAAATATGTCTTAACATTGAGCACGGACCAAAAGATTCAAAAACCAGCCAGACTATCAAGGTTGATCAAATGTTTGTCTCCATCGGCAGAGTACCGAATGTAGCTGGACTTGAACTAGAATCAGCCGGCATTGAATACACTCGTCATGGCGTCACCGTGAATGACAAACTCCAGTCTTCAGTGCCTCATATATTTGCCGTAGGTGATGTCGCAGCTCGAGCCAAATTCAGTCATGTAGCCAACTATCAGGCGGAGTTAGTTGTGCGCAACCTTCTCAACGATGAAACAAGAACCAACGATTTGTCTGTTTTGCCCTGGGCAATTTTCACCGATCCCGAAATTGGACATGTCGGTCTAACCGAGGCCGAGGCGGCAGAACTTTACCAGGGGGTACAGACCTTCTCAGTTGATGCCGCTACAGACCGATTTATCACTGACACCAAGACCGGTGGTTTTTTGAAGGTTGTAATGGATGCCGACAACAAAATACTCGGCGGCACCGGAGTTGGCGCTTACGCGGGAGAATGGGTACAGATTCTCACCCTCGCGATACAACAAAATCTTCGTGCAGAAGATTTGGCAAATACCATTTTCGCCTACCCCACCTATGCAGAAATTGTAAAGAAATCCTTCTCACGCTTTCTGCGCACAAAGCTGTAAATGCATATAATTAATCAAACTGATACAACTTAATACTGGGCAACCCGCTGGTAAGTATATACCGGCTTTGAAAAAAGAGCGTTTGAGTGCAAACATTAGCCATGTCACAAGCTAGATAATATTTTCTACTTCCATAATTCTCAACGCATTGGTACCTTTGCTCGGCCCTTCGTACAGCTTGTGGTCAAACGACATCTTGTCATCGATGACTGTGTCTCTAAAATGAACATTGAACAGCTTGCTACTGGTATTGGCTAGCTCGGCAAATTCCAAATCATGGGTACTGATCAAGCCAAAGCTATCACTCTCTGAGATTCGTTCAATGTATCGTTTTCCTCCAAGAATACGTTCTCGGCTATTCGTACCTTTCAATAACTCATCAATCAGAAACATCACACTGAGTCCGCTGCTCTGCTCGGCTTTATCAATAATGATCTTCAACTTCTCTATCTCACAATAGAATAGCGATTTACCATTCTCAAGATCATCCGCCACATTGATGCAGGTCGAAAGGCTGTAAAGAATACTCTTGTAGCTTGTCGCACAGACGCGCGCGCCAGCCTGAGCCAGACAGATATTAATACCAACTGTGCGCAAAAACGCTGTTTTACCCGCCATGTTTGAAC
>CAZQKJ010000624.1:0-2471 GCA_964593315.1 uncultured Granulosicoccaceae bacterium | reverse complement strand
TGGTAGCTATCTATGCTGGACTGGCAATTGGGTCACTGGTGAAGACCGATAAACCCGAAAATAAACATCATTTGACCTCCAGGCAGGGACCAGTAACCCCCTCACAAGCCGTTTGCTTTTGCCACTTCCAGTAATTATGCGAGCCCGGGTTGACTGATGCAAGTAGTTTTTGCAACCGGTTGCATACCTTGCCGCGAATCACTGCATGGGCAAGGTAATCGTCGCTACAACACCCCCGGGTTGTGCCAGCGAGGTCTTATCGGACACGATAATCTCTAACCTGCACCGATCAGATTCGGTTTATACCTTTTCTGACTGCGGTTAACCTTTTCTAAACGATTGCTCGAGATCAACGAGGCAGTGAAGGCACCCGTGGAATGAAGCGGCGGGTATACTCTTGGCAGAACTTGATTTTGCAACCTCACGGTGCTCAAACAAGTTACAATTCGTCATGACACGAACTTTCCGAAACTGGTATAATCCGGCTAATGTCAAGAATGTTGATAAGTACAGACCGTACTGATTAATTGTTTGCTTAGCCTCGGCACTTACGGTCTACTCAGGGAAACTCTACATCCAACGCGAGTATGCAAGATGCGATTCGGAAAATTGTCGGTAGTGATCTGCGGAATATGTATCGCTACCGTTACACAGGCTCAGAACAACAACCCTGATCAGGCGACGCTCGATCAATACCTGCAGGAAATAGAAAGCCTGATTTCAAACAATGACCTTGAAGGTGCGCGCGATAAACTCGCCGAAGCCGCGACTGCTAACCTGCGTGATGAAAGCCTCGAAACCATTCACGGCCAACTGCGATTACTGGAATCAATGAATGCCTCACATGCACCGACTTTTGCCGCTGCAACATCAGGTTTGCTTACTGATCGGGATGAGCTTGCTGCTACGGACTTGCTCGACTCGTTAAGAGTGGCACTTGAAAACGGTGAACTTGATAAAGTCCGTGGCTTCAGTGATACGAGCCCACAAATACAAACACTGCTCAGTGCCGTGTTTGAAAATTACACGGCACTTAAAATTGACGTCTCTCCGCCGGAGGCTGACAACGAGTCGAATACCTTCCTCGCCACTCTGGAATTTAGAGAGCTAACCACCAAAGATGGAAACACAGCGTTTCCGGCAGAGGCCTGGAAGACCCACCGATTGAGAGTTGTAAAATCCAACGGCAGTTGGCAGAAGGTGCTCTGGTGAGATATTTATCAATGACAGCAGGTTTATTTTTGCGGCAACTGATAGCAGTGTTCACTTGCATTTGTCTGGCAGTCGGGAGCACTGGCGCTGTCTGGGCTCAAACAGCAACGTCAGATGCAGCGACGCTCGGCTTCGACATCACCGCTCCGACAATTGCACATACTCCCCCCATTGAAAAAGGCATAGCAGGCAATGCACAAAGCATCGTTGCAGAAATAAGCGACAATCAAGCGGTTGAGCGAGCCTTACTCAGTTACCGAACCAGCAGTTCTGACTTCTATAGCACGACAGAGATGTCAGCCGATGTGACCAGTACCACCTGGCTTGCCAACATCGAAACCACCACCGACGACGATCGGATTTACTACTACATTGTTGCCGAAGATACCGATGGTAACCGCGTTCAAAAAGGCAGTGAGAGCAATCCACTGTCAATAGAACTGCAATCAGCCGGAGTCGTTCCGGCATTCGCTCCGGTAAAGGTTGATGACAAAACTAAATGGATAGGGATCGGTCTCGGCGCCATACTGGCAATTGGCCTTATCGCTTCAGGTGCTGGTGGTGGTGGCGGAGATGACAACGACGACAGCAACGGCATAGTCAATTCGGATGACGATAACACCTGCTGCACGATCACGTTCACTGTTCCGAACGTTACTACCGAATAACGGGTGCTAACCAATGACTACCGTTGACATGATCAAGAAATTTTTAAGTATTTGCCTGGTCTCTGCCGTATCACTGGTGGGCTGTGACAGCTCACAGGAGACAGTCTCCCTTCAATCCAATGATCAGGCTGCACCTTCTATGGTGTTCGAATTGCCAGAACGTATCCGCACATCAAGCGCGGTTAACCTGGATGCTACCAGTGTGGTGGTTGAATCCAGCGCCGGCGACTTCCCACTGACTCGCAGCGGCGACCAGTTTGTTGGCAGCATCATGATTGAGTCTGGCTCTATTTTCACCTTTTCTATCAGAGTGTTTGAAATAATTGACGGGCAGGAAGTTACCTACGCGACCGCGGAAGGATCAATTAACGAACCGGTTAATCGCGACTTTGATGTTGAATTAACACTCGACAACTACAGCGAGCCGGACGACGACAACGACGGCAGTTCGAATCTGGAAGAAATAGAAGCGGGATCCAATCATCTGAACTCAAACTCGACACCGGATAACCCTGAGGGCATCCCGCCCACAGCAGCAACACCCGGATTGCTACAATTCGAACAAAGTACTTTTAGTGTAGCGGAAGACGA
>CAZQKJ010000623.1:0-2482 GCA_964593315.1 uncultured Granulosicoccaceae bacterium | reverse complement strand
GTAGCCTATCAAACCCGAAAGGCAAACCCGAAAGGCAAACCCGAAAGGCAAACCCTAAAAGCGCCTTCCCCTTCTCGAAGCAAAAGAAATACCAGAGACTCTGGCATCAGCCCCTACTGCGCAGCCCACTGCACCATCAGATTTTGCAGCACCTGGCCAAGAGCTGTGCTATCGCGGTTCAGTGCAGTGTCAATAGTGCCCGATATATCCCTGACCAGTTGGATATCAAATTCACAGGTTGTTTCTACTAAAGCAACACCTGACAAACCGAGTTCTTGTGTCAAATGCTCGGCAACGGCAATTTCAAGTAACACGCTGTTACCTTGAGGAATGAATTCGCCGTCAGTTATAGCCACGTCTAGCGATCCATCACTGTTTTGACAAATCCCTATTGCACTGAAACTTTCAACAGCGGCGCGTGTGGAAAAGCCATTAACCGATTGAAATGTATCATCCAAACGCCAACTGATATTGACACCAGACCCGGTTTGTACTGGGTCCACTTGCAATTCTTGAAACATTTCCGGAAGGAACACTTGATTGTTATGGATCTCTCTCAGACTGGCAGGTCGGTTTGAATCTTCGAATACAGTCTCAGCCCTTCTTACAATGGTGAATGTATACAGGCCCGGAGAATTGTCAGGAACCGCCACCACGTACTCACCATCATCACGCTCCTCCAAACCATCTTCCTCACCGTTGTGGCTATAAAAGATCGATTCCTGACGGATGAGATTAACATCAGTATTTCCGGATAAGTCATCAACACTCAAATTGACTACTGCACTCGACACACCATTGTCATTTTGCACCAGAATATCTGCTATGAGATCTGAATCATCCACCTCAGTTGAATCCACCGCACAGGCGCTTAAGAGGAATAAACCCGCGCAGAAAAAAACACCTCGAGCAGTCATCTTTTCAGACATGTATTTCTCTACTGTATCTCTCACAACAAACTCCAATTATCTAGTAATTTCATTGTGTATCGCAAACCAGATGCTCAATGAGCCTATAATCGCTTGATACACAGACAACAATGTCAACTAATGTAACTCCAGCTGATGTGATAGCCGCCACGGATGCTTTGCGCATATTCGGGTGACAAAGCCTGAGAACAATTGAAAGCAAATATCACAACAACAAATCTGCCAGGTAAAACTAACTCTGACCTGCTACGTTAATACAAATTTGATAATGGGGGTCAAAACAGAATTTTCAACCATTAAGGCGGAACATCGCTATTAATAATACAAATTAGATGAACATCAGATTACTGAAGCTATCGGCAGTAGCTATACTGCCTCTGGCGAATAACAGAGAGCAATATTGATTCATCTAAACTTCATCAAATAACGCTTGGGCCATAGCTTGCCTGTTACCCAAAATGCATCCTCGCGCACATCATAAGCTATACCATTCAACACTTGCCGACCATCATCTGAAGCGTGTTCTATCACAAGATCTGCAAGGTCGTACACGCCAGCCAGATTTCCGGTTATCGGATTTATTTTAATAATAAGAGAGCTGAACCAGATATTTGCCCATATATATCCCTTAGCGTACTCCAGCTCATTGATTCGTTGCACTGAGTGTTGTTGGCTTGACACCCGAATTTCATTTTCTATCTCAAAAGTAGAGGGATCTCTAAAAGTGATCGTATCACTACCATTGCTCATAATGAGCTGTGTGCCATTATTGGCCAATCCCCAACCTTCTCCTTCATAGTTCATCTTGCGTTTTACAGTTAAGTCATCGGTGTTGTAAACAAACACCGTTTTTTCTTTCCAGGTCAGAACAAAAAGTTCATCATTTAGCAGCGTTAACCCCTCTGCAAAGTACTGCTCAGGTAATGACGACTCCACCAGAGCACTGTCATTTCCCGTGAGGTACTTCCGCACCCGTGATTGGCCATAAAGACCGCTTGATTCAAACATTACATCCCCGGACAACTCCAGACCCTGGGTAAAGTATGACGAGTCGTGGTTAAGAGTTTCCAAAATAGTAAATTGCGCGCTATCACTTGCAAATAATGCTTTTGCACTAAACGCGGCACAAAACACCAGACAGTAAAATATTCTCATAAAATCAATCTTTCTTATTTCTGCAGCAATGCATCAACACATCTGCCATGTTCTAACAGGAATTAAATAATTATCATCCTGCCGCCCAATGGTGCATTACCTGACAAACTCATTCAAGTATTCCAGGCCGTGTGGGCGTTAAGATATTGGCAATTACCCGGTTTACTTGCGTAAGCAACACCCATCACGATCAGATTATCTCGTGAGCAATAAGTTTATTGCCATCCATCAAAGCGCCTTATCGGTCCTGTGGTTACTCGAGGGTAGCGGAATCAGAAGGCAAACACCGCACGCAATATCAGGTGTGAAACTTTTGTGCTCGCCTTCTGCCTTCATTAAATGGCTATCGGCAAATTGAGCAAGGGGCTCCCTACGATCTCTTTTTCTCGGCCCGTGAT
>CAZQKJ010000622.1:0-2482 GCA_964593315.1 uncultured Granulosicoccaceae bacterium | reverse complement strand
TACAGGGCAGAATAATGGTGGTCGGTTGCACAATGCTATGTGCCTTGCCGCATCCTGTTTAGTCAGACACGATGTATCTTTTAGGTACATTGAGACAGCCGATGACAATCAACCAACAATTTCCAGCCAGTGTCAGTGCCTGCAGACAATTGAATGTGGAGCAGCAGAGTAGCGAGTACCCGCCGCGTGCTGAAACTGCACTCTCCCGTGCCGCGGCTACCGAGGCTCTGGATGAAATACAGTCCTGGCCGGGATACGGTGCCACACCGCTGCATAGACTGACAAAGCTTGAAACGCTGCTCGGTTGTGGTGAAATTCACTACAAAGATGAATCCGCGCGCTTCGGACTGGGTAGTTTTAAAGCGCTGGGTGGAGCTTACGCCGTCTTGAAGTTAGTCGCGTCGCTGTACAGGCAGGATCACGCTCAGGATATTGCACTGGCCGATATCAGAAAGGGCAAAATAAAAGACTATGCACAGTCGGTCACTGTGGCCACGGCTACCGATGGCAACCATGGACGGTCTGTGGCCTGGGGTGCAAAAAATGCCGGTTGCCCCTGCCGTATTTACATTCATGCTGAAGTGAGCCAGGGCCGAGCCAATGCAATGCAGGATCTCGGTGCCGAAGTGATTCGTATAGAGGGAGATTACGATGAGTCTGTCAGGCGCTGTGCGTCGGATGTTGAAAAAAATGGCTGGCACATGGTGTCGGATACCTCATACGACGGATACACAGCAATCCCGTCTGATGTGATGGCAGGCTATACCGTACTGGCGAGTGAAATCGTGCAACAACTTGAAGCACCTCCGACGCATATTTTCGTGCAAGCCGGAGTTGGTGGTCTGGCTGGTGCTGTCTGTGCCCGCTTATGGATGGAATATGGTCGTGCGCGACCGCATATCACTCTGGTTGAATCTGATTACTCTGCCTGTGTTCTGCAAAGCTTTGAAGACTCGAGTCCTGCAAGTGTCGAGATTGTCAGTGAGACCGTGATGGCGGGGTTGTCTTGTGGCGAAATGTCGTTGCTTGCCTGGGAGATACTCTCGAACTGTTGTGATCAGGTAGTGACGCTCGATGATGATTCAGTCGCGCCTGCTATGAAATGGTTTGCCGATAGCAGGATGGCAGATTTCACCATTGAAGCGGGTGAGTGTGCTGTACCTGGTGTGTTAGCACTGATGGCAATGGCGGGAACTACAGATTACAAGGATGCTCGGGTGCTGGTGCTTGGCTGCGAAGGTGCGACTGATCCGATTCTCTACAAGAAGTTGCTTGAATCGGTCGCCGGGTAGTAGAAACCGGTACTACCATGCAGGGTCTTTGTGAGATAATTACCATGGCACAGCCAAAGCGGCTTCTTAAAGGAAGGACGTCCTGATCCGGTGACGGGCGCGGATTTCAAATCCGATGAAACGCGTTAGACGTGTTTGGTGGGTTCGACTCCCACGTTCTTCCGCCATTTCATTTATTCCGCTGCCTGATTTAGTGAGTTGCTCCCTGGAGCCGGCACCCCAGGTCTATTCCCACAGATTCTTTTACCGGGTAATTTCATATTAGTCTGTACCTGCCGTCAGACTTTGGTCATGGTGGCGAACGGAAATCACAAATAGTGATTTATTGGACGAATTTCCCGGATTGACCCGTCAATATTCGGTCAAGTTGTGCTGCCATTTGTCGCCAAGTTTTGAACAGACACCTATTCAAAACACTGAGACTCGATTATGGCCCGCTCGTCCGATTCGTTTTTTCTTCTTGCCATTTTTAAAGACAAGACTTTTCAGGCGCGTGAAATACGCCGTGTGATTGCATTCGCAACTCTTTATCTGGTTATCACTACAGTGATGCTCGGTGCTATGTATCATCACATGCTGGGTCAACTGGTATCTGGTAATGCGCCCATGTTGTTTGTATCTGAAGATATGAACATGCTCAATGAGCAAATACCTAGCATGGCCAGTGTACTGGGGCGCTGGATCGTCATGATGCTGATCGTTAATGTCATAGTGACAAGCTGCATCAGCATGTACATCATCCGAAAACTGGGTCAGCCTATATTGGCAGTCAAGCGTGCATTGAATGAAATCGGTGAAGGCAATCTTAATGTTCGTCTGCGCGCTGATGACGACAAAGAATTTGCTGAAGTAGCACAGGCGCTTCAATCAGCGGTAGTCAGTATTAATCGTCAGATAGCGGAGGCGAAGGGCGAGATGGCGAACTTGCAGGAACTGCAACAACAGCCTGCAGCCAATGCAGATCAGGTAACTGAATCACTACAAAACTGCAGTAATGCGCTGGATTTCTTCACCACAGCCAATGTGAATGCCGGATAACTGTTGTATTGATCGGACTGACGGTTCGTATTGATAGATCAGATTGAATTGACGATTGGTGCGGTGAGGACAATGACCAAAGACGGAAAATCATGCTGGCCGCGAAGTCTTTTGGCTGTCGCTATGTCAGCAGCTCTTGCTATGGCCTGTAG
>CAZQKJ010000621.1:0-2493 GCA_964593315.1 uncultured Granulosicoccaceae bacterium | reverse complement strand
CCACGGGCAGCACAGTAGGATGAAGTTTTATTTATTCCGCGCAGCGCCGCAGCACTACCCATTAGCAGTATCTTCCCACTTTTTCGATCCAGCATTTGTGGCAGCACTGATCGAGTGAGCCAGTGCAATGGGTGAACCATGCTGCCAAATACACTTTGCCACTCTTCATCCGTCACTTCGGTGGTCAGCGTTTGTGGTGCCGGAATCGCAAGGTTCGCTATCAAACAGTCGACCCTGCCAACACTGTCAATCAGGTGCTGCACCTCGCAAGCCGATGCCAGATCCCCGTCACTTTCACTGACCTCGGCTCCACAGTCACGCATCGCATCACACAGCGAAGGCCCCATAAAACGATCGGCATGGGTAATCAATATACGCTTACCGGATAAATCTACTGCCGGAACAGGTGCGATAGACATGAGTCATAGTCCATGGATACAGAAGGCGGCAGTCTACTCCAATCCGCGCCTGATTGCGGCGTCCGTATGGCACAGGTCTCCGCTAGCGCAGGCTAAAGAGTGCTGCCAGACTCCTGCTGGTATCTACTTGAAGTCTGAACCAGCCGCAAAGTTATCATGCATGGCCCGATTTCTGTGTCAAACTTGGGTGATCACAAATCACCCAATAGCTGCTCAACTTTCAACCAATGCAGCACCACACTGGCATCTATTTAGAACCCAACTGATGACTGTAGCAAAACCCCACCTGCGATATCCCGAGGCACTCAATGAGTTTCGATAAATCCAAACTTGAGCGATTACGCCAACGTTATGACGAAGGCACTGGCGGAGATATGCACAATGAAGAGTTCAGTCGAATAGCAGATATGATCTTTTCCGCCAACGGACGCAGGCCGCCGCCGTACGCTGGCATTCCCACCCTGCTCGATGCACCAGTGCGTGAAATCAATGCTGATGCCCCTGATTTTTCAGGCATCGATGTCGCATTGTTTGGCGTACCAATGGATTTGGGAGTAACCAATCGCAACGGCTCCAGATTCGGCCCCAGAGCCTTGCGGGCGATAGAGAGAATTGGCCCGTATAACGATGCACTGCATTGCGCACCGGTTCATGAGATGGGGGTCTATGACATCGGTGACGTTCCCATGGACAGCCGGTTTGACCTGACCCAAAGCCACGAGAATATCCGTTCCTTTGCAAACGCGATCGTCGCGGCTAACGTAATCCCGCTGGCAGTCGGCGGTGATCACTCAATCAGTCACCCGTTGTTGATGGCGGTCGCAGCGGAACAACCCGTCGGCATGATTCATATAGACGCTCACTGTGATACCGGTGGCTCCTATGAAGGCGAGAAGTTTCATCATGGCGGCCCCTTCAGGAATGCCGTCTTAGAAGGCGCGCTTGATCCGGAGCGTACAATACAAATTGGCATTCGCGGCTCGGCAGAATACATCTGGGAATTCTCAACCGATGCAGGCATGCATGTGGTTCACGCAAAAGACATCAACACGATTGGCATAGAGTCAATTATCGACAAAGCGAGAGAGATCGCAGGCGATGGTCCGACTTATTTATCTTTTGATATAGACAGCCTTGATCCTTCTTATGCACCAGGTACAGGCACCCCCGAAGTTGGCGGCCTGACCACCCGCGAAGCGATGCAACTAATAAGAGGCATGAAAGGATTAAATATTATTGGCGGAGATGTCGTCGAAGTAGCCCCTCAGTACGACCCCACCACCAATACAGCTCAACACGGCGCACAAATGCTGTTTGAGATTCTCAGTGTCCTTCAATTCAGCCCCGCTTTAGCGAACCGCACTCAGGCTTAACACGCGAATTAATGTTCAGCGCTCAACTGCACCAAGGAAATTCAAATGGCCTATCAATTTAGCGATACCGCCCAGCGGATTAACGGCGATGACGGCGCCGCCTGGGCAGTCCATGATCAGGCGCTTGAAATGCAGCGCGCTGGCAAGGACGTTGTGGTTTTATCGATCGGTGATCCGGATTTCAGAACCCCTGATCCTATTGTCGACAATGCAGTCAGCCATATGCGCGTTGGCAGAACCCACTACTCTCCCGCACTGGGTGAAATAAACTTAAGACGCGCAGTCGCAGACTATGAAACTCGAGTATCGCCACACGAGTGCAGCGTTGATGAAGTAGCGATCTTTCCCGGTGCAACCTCAGCTATCTATTCAGTGATGTCATGTCTGTTAAATCCCAATGACACCATATTGATTGTTGACCCACAGTATGTAGGCTATGCACCGATTATGCAGGCATTGAATGTAAATGTTGATCTGGTCTATGCAGTTGCAGAAGACGGATTTGTGATTCAGCTGGATGCCATCCTCAAGGGCATTACCGACCAGACCAAAGTGATTTTTCTGAACACCCCTGCAAACCCCACCGGTGCAATTATCGATAGAGATACGCTGCACGAACTTGCATCAATTTGTCAGAAAAAAAAGATCTGGCTGATTTGCGACGAAGTGTACTCCATGTTTACTTATGACAAGCCTCATGT
>CAZQKJ010000620.1:0-2498 GCA_964593315.1 uncultured Granulosicoccaceae bacterium | reverse complement strand
GCGCGCACTCGCTGAATGCGATCTGTGATGCTGCGAGTCGGCGGTATTTGTTGCAGTGCGTCTGCATGCTTGCCGCTGGCAAAGGTGTTGTAGGCAGAGAGAATCTGAAAACGTGTTTGCAAAGCTTCGGTGCTGGCTGCAGCCGGGAGTGAGGCGAAAAGACGTCGGCCATCGTTGTACAATTCGCTATCAAAGTAGAGCTCAGCGGCGCTGAAGGTATAGATTTCTTTTTTGGTAGGATCCGTTTCAGTGCTAGCCAATTGTGCGAATACATGTGCTGCTTGCGCGGTGTCGCCCTCGGCAATCAATCGGTTGGCCAATTGCGGTGATGGCACCAGTTGTGGGGTAACATCACCTGGATCAGTCTTCTTGGTGACACTACACGCTGTGAGTGACAGGAAGATACTTGCCAGCAAAATAATGGTTTTGAATGACCGGCAGTGATTGGCAATCTGTTCTGTTGGCGGCACGGCTATTGGCTCCCGGAATTCTCACCTGCAAAGACTGCAGGCCGATACACTTTGGTTGTTGTTTGGCGATAAGTACTATTCTTTTTCACCTGGCAAGTGGCAAGTGCCCCTACCGGCAGTTCTAATGGATCATTGTACTATGTTTGCAGGTAAAGGCGTCTTTCACGTCATCGCAACGCCTATTGGCAATCTGTCAGACATTACCAGACGCGCTGCCGAGGTCATCGGGCAGTTAGATTTGCTGTATGCAGAGGACACACGCCATACAGCGAGGCTTTGTTCTCATCTGGGGGTTAATGTCAAACTCCGGTCGTTGCACGATCACAATGAACAAGATCGTATCGCTGAGGTTTTAGAGCAGTTGCAGGCTGGTCTCGCCGTTGGATTGGTATCGGATGCCGGTACCCCGTTAATCAGTGATCCCGGGTACCGTATTGTTGCGGCGTGTCATGCTGCCGGTGTGTCTGTGAGTCCTGTGCCCGGGCCTTCGTCTCTTACTGCAGCCTTGTCAGTGAGTGGCTTGCCGACGGATCGGTTTCTATTCAATGGGTTTCTGCCTGCCAGGCTTGCTGCCAGACAAAAAGTGTTATCTGATTTGAAATCAGAGACAGCCACACTGGTGTTCTTTGAATCCACCCATCGCATTATTGCGACCCTCGAAGATTTACTCGAAATTATGGGTGATCGGGAAATCTTTTTGGGTCGTGAACTGACAAAAACCTTTGAAACTATCATCAAAGCCCGGGTGTCCGATGTGCTAGATTTGGTCGCGGAGCAACACAAGGGCGAGTTTGTCCTGGTGGTATCCGGTGCCGACCAGGGGCCGTCGCAGTTTAATCCCGATGTTGAGCGTTTGTTGCTGACACTTGCGACTGAAATGCCGCCAAAACAGGCGGCAAAACTCACCTCGATTCACTACGGGGTAAACAAGAAAGTGTTGTATACGTGGTTGTTGGATCAAAAGCCTGGTTAGTCGAGTCTGTAGTGAGTGAGCTGGTTTGAATACAAAGCGGGAATAGTGAGCCAGCATGCGCTTCACAAGTTTGTAAAAGAAAGTGCCTTCTCTGATTTTCAGTGGCCATTTAACTCACTGATATATAAGGTAATAATAAGATTTTCTGTTGAAATTTGTGGTCTGGCCGCTGTATTGCCTCTTGACTATTCACGTCAATGAGAAAAAAATCCCACCATGGCGTCTAACCATAAACTTATCCTGGCGAAAGCTATCGTCAATATTCTTCGGCCACTGATCCGTGTGCTGATTCGAAACGAGGTGACTCATGCTGAGTTAACCGAGCTTGTCAGACGAACCTATGTCGAGGTTGCCTATGATGCGCATAGCATTCCCGGGCAGGAAATAACTTTTTCAAGGGTTGCGGTACTTACCGGACTCAGTCGCAAGGAGGTAGTGCGGCTCAAAGGTATTCTCGATGATGAAGAACTACTGGTAAAGCAAGCGCCAAACCGAGCTCAGCGGGTCGTGCGGGGCTGGCTTGGTGACAAGGAGTTCCTGAACGCCAAGAAGCAACCTCGCGAATTACCAGTCAAAGGCAAGCAGGCAAGTTTTCAGACACTGGTGCAGCGCTACAGTGGTGACATCACTTATGGTGCAGTATTAGATGAACTCAATCTGATAGGCGTTACCGAGCTGACCAGGGACAATACTGTCAGGTTGGTGAACCGTGCGTACATTCCCTACAAAGATGAACTTGAAAAAGTGCGTATTATGTCGGTTTGTGTCGCCGATTTGTTCGAAACGGCGGTGTACAATATCGAGAACAAGGATGGTGATCCGCACTTCCAGCGGCAAATGGTATACAACGGAGTGGATGACACACTGGCAGCAAAGTTTCGGGGTCTCTCAAGCACCAAGGCAACTGAGCTTTTCGACAGCTTAAGCAAAGTGCTCTCTGAAGGACATGCTAAGAGCAAGTCGAAAAAACGACCCGCGGGTAAACGACTCGGATTGGGGATTTACTATTTTGAAGATAACAAGGCATCTGAGTCGAGCGCTGGGTCGAGCGCTGG
>CAZQKJ010000619.1:0-2511 GCA_964593315.1 uncultured Granulosicoccaceae bacterium | reverse complement strand
CTTCACGACCAAGCTCTACCAGTGTGGCTGTGTTATCCACTATACCGCGCATCTGTAGACGTAACTGATCAGGTGTTCCTGAACCGTCAATGCCAATAACCCGGTCAGCTCGGTTGTCTGCGGCAAAACCGACAATCATACCGGCTTGCGTTGATCCGGTTACACAACATACAACAATGTAGTCAAACGAAAACCCCAACTCGGCTTCCTGAGCTCTTACTTCTTCAGCAAAACCGACGTAACCCAATCCGCCATATTGGTGCACCGAAGCGCCAGCCGGTATGGCATAAGGCGTACCACCCGAATCGACGACAGACTGCAAAGCGTCTTCCCAGCTTTTACGAATACCGATATCAAACCCGTCATCTATTAAACGGCTATCTGCCCCCATCAACCGAGTCATGAGGATGTTGCCTACGCGGTCGTACACCGCGTCATCATGTGGCACCCAGCTCTCTTGTATCACCACGCATTTCATTCCGATCTTAGCGGCGGTCGCTGCCACCATACGGGTGTGATTTGACTGGACCCCGCCAATTGAAACCAGTGTGTCAGCACCCGATGCGATTGCATCAGGGACAATATATTCAAGCTTTCGCAGCTTGTTGCCACCCATGGCCAGACCGGAGTTGCAGTCATCGCGCTTGGCGTAGATGTCTACTCCCGCCCCGATCGCTTTGGTGAGCCGTGGGAGGTGCTCAATCGGGGTTGGGCCAAACGTGAGCGGATAACGCTCGAACTTACCTAGATTCATCTGTCAGATCTACGCTGTGTTAAGGGATCACAACAATAGAACGCATTATACGAAATGTGCATTCATTATCTGCCTGCAAAACTTGGTTTAATTTCTATAAACACTGATTTATGATCACAAACATCAGCCCGTCAGTGCAGAAGATGCTGCAACCGGTCTTAATCGAATGTCTGTTGATATATGCAAAGCGATCTTTCGTAAGTTGGCAGCAGACGGCACAGTATTTACACCGAACATATTCAGAACCCTCAAAGCAACTTATTATCGTCGGGCGCTGGATATGGTAGAAATCCATGAGCACGATGCAAAAATGAATGGCTTATCGCTTGACCGTCATGCGGAAGAAACATCGATAGAGCTTTTTGCAAAAATTATCATGCGCGCCGGTCAGGTTTTTCTGGATACTCCGCACGAAACACCGTTTATACCCAACTGGAGTCGGGTGAATGCGGCTGATCCAAATATTATGCACGAGCTTAATAAAATTGTTGCAGCGGATGAAGCCGACTTCAGTCCGCTACCGTTTAAGTCTGGATCCTGAGCTATCGACCTTGGTATAACATTGCCTGCATCGAACAACACAGACCGATTTACAGTGGTATCCCCTACTGCGGGTGGTAATGAGCCTGCTCTTTGTAACCGGTGTGTCTGTAAATTGCCAGATTGACTGGCTCGTATGCTATTCGCGAGATTGAATAGTTATTCAGATTTTGACCATAACTTTACTAGCTTTCATTTTACAGGCTTTCATTGGAAGCTTCGTTCAGCCTTTTAAATTTTAACCAATCCTGGTACTCCAGAAATTCCTGATATTCGTCGCTGCCCGTTTCTCTAGCTTTCAACCAGGCCTGATACTCTGCTTCAGTACCCGGTTCTGCTATTGCCGGCTGCGATGGTGAAGCTGCAGTTACCTGGGCAGAATCGGCTTTTACAAACTTATCGTTTTTAATAACTACTATTTTCTCAGGCAGATAGTTGGCTGGATTGTCTTGAGTAGAGTCATATGCGGGGCCAGGTGTGACCCCGCATGATGCTGCGAACAAAGCCGTCATAGCGGTGAGCGGTATGAACTTGTATCCGGACATTTCTATTAATCTCGTGTCTTAGAAATAGTGTCGTTTGCTTTGCAGCAGTGGGTGCTTAAATTAGTATTTATAGCGAAAGCCTGTAAACAGAGCATCAAGATCCTGATCCGAGCCGTCTGCATTAGCGCCTTCGTTGGTAAACATTGATAAGCCCGCGTACAGATCGAGATGCTTTGAGAAATGATACTCACCGCCAAATTGTGTCAGTGTGTTTTCACCATCTTCCCCGGATTCACCAAAGTCTGCCGATACTACAAGCTTCTTGAACTGGTAGTTTACACTAAGCAGTTGACTATCAAGATCAGGGGCCGACCCATCCTCAACCTCAGCGGTCTCGAAAGTACCATTGAAACTCACACCAAAGTCAAACTTGTAGCCTAGAGAAATTGCAGTGCGATCCTGACCGGCAGGGTCATCGCGATCACCAATACCCAACAGCGCGGTAATCTTGCCAGGACCCAGCTCACGTTTTAAACGGGCTGCGAACTCGGTATCCGAGTTATTGGTCAAACTCACTGACGCCGAAAGTCCCTCAAAGGTCGGGGAGTCATATCGTAGTCGAGAGTTACGGCTGAAAACGTCAAACTGTGTGTAGCCAACACTAGCATCGTTGTCTCTATTCAGTACACCACGGACGGCAAAGAATGGAAGATGGCCGCCACCGAGTATGTT
>CAZQKJ010000618.1:0-2512 GCA_964593315.1 uncultured Granulosicoccaceae bacterium | reverse complement strand
GCGCGTATATGATTCGTATGGAAGCGGGCACCATTACCACTAAACATATTCATACCGTACGGGAGGAATATTTAATTATGGAGGGTAACCTGATCGAGTCAGATGGAACCGAACTGGGACCAGGCGATTACGTGATCTACGAACCCGGAACAGAACACAACAGCAGAACCATTCACGGCTGTACACTTATCGGATTCGATTACCCAGCTCCAAAAAAGTAAACCTTATCAACTTACAATTCAAAGCAGCTTACATTGAAAAAAAGATTGAATGAAAAAACGCTATCGCGATTGGTTTAATTTAGTATCAGGTTGCACCATAGAATTCTAAATCCACGTTCGATCTTATTCATAAATACCAAAATAATCTCTGACATCGGATGCAACAAAAAATGCCAAACCCTAAGATACTTATATTTGCCGGAAGTGCCAGAGAAGGCTCTTTCAATAAGAAGCTTGCAAAAGCCGCTGCTGTTATTGCAGAAAATGCCAACGCGGATGTGACCTTTGTAGATCTCGCTGATTACACCGCACCTGTTTACAATGGTGATGACGAGGATGCAAACGGATTACCGAGAACAATGCAGAATTTTAAAGCACTAATGCAAAAGCACGACTGTTTTATTGTCTCAACACCCGAATACAACGGTCATGTTCCACCCTTACTCAGCAATACTTTCAGTTGGATATCACGGGCCGAAGGTGATGAACAAGGAATGGTCGCGTTCAATGGAAAGAAAGCCGCTATTATGGCTGCTTCACCGGGGCTGCGTGGCGGCATTAGAGTGATACCAAGGCTACGCGACACACTAGCCGAACTTGGCGTGATGGTGGTACCTGGCTTTGTCACAGTTGCATCTGCGTCAAATGCTTTTGATGAGAACGGCGCGCTAATTGATGAAAAACTTACCAATAACATTCAACGATTAGTTGAAAAACTCATAGCAGAGTACAAATAATCAACGCCACAGGTTAGATCAACTTTTACGCCAGTGTATCACCGCCTCTTTTTCATGCACTATTCAGTTTACAAAAAAGCACACTCGGATGCTGCTTCGTCTGCAAGGAAACGCTGATCTCCACTTGTGCCAGACCGTCACAAGAACTCTACGTTTCCACAAATACTGATCGGCTGTCCTGAAATACCGGCACCCATTGATGAACACAAATACAATGCCTGGTTTGCCACATCCTGTGCGGTCACCATCTTACGCAAAGAAACTTTGTTGATGTATTCTGCTTCCATTTCCTGATAGGAAACACCAACAGTTTCTGCGCGCGCCTTGATTACCTTTTCTATTCGCGGCCCTTCGACAATTCCGGGTAACAAGGCATTCACCCGAATGCCATGCGACCCTAGTTCAATTGCCAGACTTTTAACCAAACCAATAATTGCCCATTTGGTCACTGCATACGGTGTGCGATACGCATATCCCAGACGCCCGGCTACCGAAGACAGGCAGATGATAGAGGCATTGTTCGACTGTTTTAATAGCGGCACGGCCAGTCGGGCGCAATAAAACTGACCATTCAGATTGACGTCGACAGTTTGATTCCAATCGTCACTCGACAGTTCATCAATACCTCCGGTCGGCCCGGCGATCCCTGCATTATTAACCAACACATCCAGCCCACCCAAATGATGATTAGCTTCTTCAAAAAGCCGTTTTACATCGGACTCATTTGATACATCGCAGTGAGTGACACCCCAATCCGGATGGGTTTCTGAACAATGGCTTATGGCATCCGTGGAAATATCGCAGATTTGAATACGGGCACCGGCTGATGCAAACGTCTCGGCAATGACTCTTCCGATACCACTGGCTCCCGCAGTCACCAGTACACGTAATCCAGGTTCGAGCCCCATTGTTTCAGTCATAGTCATCCCTGTGAGTGGCACAGACAAGCGTATTGTGTGATCTATTGTCGACGATACTTCCGTAGTCTTTTAGTTGTTCTGAATTTTGCATTTAATGTTAGAACGCGACTTGCTCTCTGCCCTTAAGCTGCAGCATATCGCGAACATCATCCGGTGTAGCCACCTCGAGTGACAAACTGTCGACTATCTGGCGCACCTTGCGAACCTGGTCGGCATTAGATTTGGCAGGTTCTCCCGGTGCAATCCATAAAGAATCCTCGAGACCCACACGTACATTGGCCCCTTGTGCCAAACCCAATGATGCCAGTGGAATCTGGTTACGTCCTGCACCGAGTATTGACCATTGATAGTTTGTACCGAACAAGCGATCTGCTGTGCGTTTCATGTGCATCAAATCTTCCGGATGTGCGCCGATGCCACCCAACAATCCGAACACCGACTGAATAAAAAGCGGTGTCTTAGCCAGCCCCCGATCAACGAAATGTGCAAGATTATACAAGTGGGATATGTCATAGCATTCAAACTCAAAGCGTGTGCCGTTGCCGTTACCGATCTCTAAAATAGTTTCGATATCAGCAAACGTATTCTTGAACACAATATCTTTTGATTTCTCCAGATGCTCACGCTCCCATTG
>CAZQKJ010000617.1:0-2531 GCA_964593315.1 uncultured Granulosicoccaceae bacterium | reverse complement strand
TCGCTTTTTTGTTGCATACCTTCGATCAACTCCATACCAATAATCGAGGTATTGTCAGAATTATGCACGTTGGTCACCTTGCCGCAGATTTGATCTCCACAGTTATAGATTTCTACCGATATCTGTTTCCCTTCATCGTTCTTTTCTGACAACCAGTTACCTGTGATATCAGCAAACGCCGGCAATGACATAAGACTGGCTGCAAGACCCAGGATCAATCTATAAGAAGTTTGTTTTTTCACCACGTACTCTCCTATTTTTTTCGGAAACCAACGTCCATGGTACACCAGATAGTACTAATAACCGCTGAATGACCTGCAATATTGACAATAGGGTCGTATCCAGAAAAGGACTTTTCCGGGCATAAAAAAAGGCGATCATCAGATCGCCTTCTTCTTTTGTGCGGTGCGTTGAAACTAACTATTCAACGGTTACACTCTTGGCCAGATTTCTGGGCTGATCAACATCAGTACCACGCATAACCGCGACATGGTAAGACAGCAACTGTAGTGGCACAGTTAACAACAATGGCTTCACAGGATCAGGGCAACCAGGAATTTTGACCAGGGTCAGACCATCGACTGGTGTAATATCGGTATCTTCTTCAGTCATGACAAACAACTGGCCACCACGAGTACGTACTTCCTCCAGATTGGCCTTCAACTTTTCAAGTAGTCGGTCATTCGGCGCTATGGCAACCACCGGCACCTGATCATCGATCAGTGCAAGCGGGCCATGCTTCAATTCACCGGCAGGATATCCTTCAGCGTGAATATACGATATTTCCTTGAGCTTAAGCGCGCCCTCCAATGCAATCGGGAACAATGGACCACGGCCTAAAAATATAGCGTGATCTTTTTCCGCAAACTCTTCGGCCAGGTGTTCAATAGTACGATCTACCATTAACAGTCGCTCCATCGTGAACGGGCTGTAGTAGAGCGCTTTGATGATTTTTCTTTGCTCTTCTTCTGTCTGAGTTTCTTTAGCTTTTGCCAGAGTCAAAGCGATGAGCTGTAGAGCAACCAGTTGTGTAGTGAACGCTTTAGTTGAAGCCACACCAATTTCAGGCCCGGCTTTTGTGAGCAGTGTTGCATCAGCTTCACGGGTCAGGGTACTTTCCGGCACATTGCATACTGCCAAAGTGCCAAGATAGAGACCAGATTTTTTAACTTCATCCAGTGCTGCCAGGGAATCAGCTGTCTCACCGGACTGAGAAAGCGTGATATATAAAGTATTCTCAGGTACCGCGACTTCTCGATAGCGGTACTCACTGGCAATCTCTACCGTACAAGGTGTGTTGGTATATTCCTCAAACCAGTACTTGGCTGTCATACCCGCATGATAGCTGGTACCGCAGGCTACGATGTGAATCGCTTTTACACGCTTTAATACATTGATATCAAGTTCGCCGAAGCCATTTAACAGCAATTGCTTATCTGTGATTCGATCCTGCAAAGTGGCACGCACAGCATTAGGTTGCTCGTAGATTTCCTTGAGCATATAGTGCTTGTAAGGGCCTTTCTCTGTAGAGCTCTCGGTAAGAGAGGATGTCTTTACCAGCCGCTTTACTTCAACACCAGTACTGTCCGTTATCGTAAGCTGACCTTCACATATATCTACAAAGTCACCATCTTCGAGATAGATAAATTCCTGGGTGACCGGAATCAATGCTGCAGTATCGGAAGCCAGAAAGTACTCACCGATTCCCATACCAACGAGCAAAGGACTACCTTTTCTCACAGCGATCAGTCGATCCGGCATCTCAGTATTAAGAATAGCAATAGCATAAGCACCACTGAGTTGTGCAATCGCATTGTGTACACCTTTGAGGTAATCACCATCTGCCTTTTTAACTTCACTGTGAATCAGATGCACAATGACTTCTGTATCAGTCTGAGAGGTAAACTCATACCCAGCAGATTTAAGCTCAGCTCGCAGCGGATCATGATTTTCAATGATACCGTTGTGTACCACCGAGAATTGCTCACTGGAGTTGTGCGGATGTGCATTCGCCTCTGAAGGTTCACCATGAGTTGCCCACCGGGTGTGAGCGATACCGATACCACTGTCCATCGGTGACTTTACGAGCTTTTCGGCCAGCGCCTCCACTTTACCCAAAGCTCGATTGCGCTGGATGCTGTAGTCTTTATCCAGCACCGCAATACCAGCAGAATCGTAACCGCGGTACTCCATTCGGCGCAAACCTTCAAGTAGTATCGGGGTAACATTGCGCTGTGCGTATGCCGCAATAATTCCACACATGATTTTTTTCCGTTAGTATTTTGCCGACAAATCGTCGAGCAGGGTTATTTGGATTTTTTAACAGGCCGCGGCCAGTTTTCCACTGTCTTCAAAGGAGCGCGAGTAAACGCTAACTGACCAGCTGAAACTTCTTTAGTGATAGTTGAACCGGCACCAATAACAGCATTTTTGCCGACTTTTACAGGTGCTACCAACTGAGTGCAGGAACCAACGAACACACCATCTTCGATAATGGTCTGGTGTTTGTTTGCGCCATCGTAATTACAGGT
>CAZQKJ010000616.1:0-2534 GCA_964593315.1 uncultured Granulosicoccaceae bacterium | reverse complement strand
AGTGAGGATAATCCCGATACTGTTATTATTCGCGGCGCTTCTATGGATGAGGTCACTTTTTCTGTTCCGCAAACAGTTGGATTCACGAGAGATGTGATCTTGACATATCCGGATGGGTCCACAGTTTATCTGGGCACCTTCTTCAGCTCAACTGTGAGTTTTATTTTCGAAGAAGACGGCATAACCTTAACACCAGAAGAATCACGGCAACTCGTTCTTCAAGACTTCTTTACGGATGGCGATGACATCATAACCGGCATACAAGGGACGAATGTTTTTGAAGGCGGAAGTGGTGATGATTTTATTAGCGGAGATGAAGAGGCCGATACATTTATATTCAATATTGGCGACGGGAATGATATATATGTGGAAGACCCTGATTCCTTTAATCCAACAGAGGATGTTGTTGAAATACGGGGTTACAATCTTGAGGATGCAACGTTTACCAGCGTTACGCCTGCAAGCGATGATCTTCTAATCTCTTTTAGCAACGGAGATTCGATTACACTTATTCGCGGAATTGAAGATGCAGAAGATGCTGACGAAGTTGTAATATTTGGTGGTGAAGAGTTTAACATTATTGACGACGATAATTTTGATGTCTTACGATTTGATGACGCTGAGATTTCATTGGATGAAGTCATTAACCTTATAGATGACAGCTTTCCTGAATTCGATGAAATTGTGTTGGGTGATGATGGAGATAATACTCTCGAAGGCGGTGCAGGAGATGATTACTTAGCTGGAGGCCTCGGAGATGATACCTATATATATACGGGCGGGAATGATACCTTTGAAGAAACTTTCAGTTCAGGTGACATTCTAATTGAGGGCTTTAGTTCGGTCGATGCCGATATTACACTCATTAGTCCCGTGGCTCCTATTTTCTCTTTTGAGGTTGCGGATCAGCTAGTCTTAGACTTTGGAAACGGGAATACTCTAACTTTGATTTCGCCGACTGATTTTGAGCAAATTACCTTTGCTGGAGATGGGATGACATTATCAGTCTCGGACCTAATCCCGCCAGATGAGGGCGCGCAAGCCGGGACCAATGAGGATGATACAATCAGGGGTAATGATGAAGGTGAAACAATAGAGGGCGGCCTTGGAAATGATGTCCTCATTGGGGGAGAGGGTTCTGATACCTACATTTTCAATCAGGGAGATGGCCGAGATATTATTGCAGAGACAACGACTTTTAATAATGAAGCAGATATTAACGCGATAGAATTTAGAGGTTACAATATAGAGGATGCAATCTTCACGGGCGTGAATGATTTCCCGGGTGACTTATTAGTGACCTTTAATGGCACATCTGACAGCATACTCATTAATGGGGGAATAAATATTAATTTTTCTGCTACTGCAGCCAACGACGGGGTCGCTCAATCAGACAATATTGATATATTTATATTCGACGATGGCTCCCTGACTTTTGACGAGGTTTTAGCAATTAGTTTGACGCAACGAGCGACGGATGGCGACGACATAATAGATGGTTTTGCTTTGGATGACATTATTTTTGGCGACGCTGGTAACGATTTAATTCGTGGCGGGGCTGGCGATGATGAAATTTTTGGTGGCAGCGGCGATGATGAAATTTTTGGACAGGATGGTGAGGATAACATTAGTGGCGGTGACGGCGAAGATACCCTTTCTGGAGGCGACGGCGCAGACACGTTAACGGGTGGCCAAGCTGACGACAGACTTTCTGGAGGCAACTCCGCTGACATGTTAACGGGCGGCCAAGGTGACGACTTCCTTGCCGGCGGTGCTGGTGATGATGATTATATTTTCAATTTCGGTGATGGGAATGATGTTCTTTTTGATAGTGCTGGTGAAAATGACAGTATTGATCTTAACGGATATAATTTTGAAGATGCAATTTTCACCAGCATTGATGACGGACTGGGAGATCTTTTGGTTAGTTTTGAAAATTCGACAGATAGTATTATAATAAGAGACGGCACTGAAGGCTTCGGGGCAGGAGTTGAGACCTTTGAGTTTGATGACATGACCGTCACTATTGATGATATTGATATTTTGATTATTTAGTCTTACTTTTTTAGTCTGACTTAGCCTTTCAATTAAGTTTCAAGAGGCCTCTCGCCAGAGGCCATTCAATTCTCGAATACAGACATATGTAATGTGGGCATGACCAAAAGAGAACTGAAACGTCAATCAATTGACCCAATTTACTAAGGGGCAGCTTGCTATTGAGCAGGTGGAGCCTAGAGTCGATTTTCCAGAAAAATTTATATTTTAATCAGGAAGTCCAAGGCGACAGGTCAATTTTGGGTTCCATACGAATTCTTCAAAATAGCAGATATTGAGCGTCTTAAAATCGCCCCAAGTAAGCCGTTCATACGGGCGGCTTTTAGAACGCCCAATAAAGGCCGCTGACACCAGAGGCCGTTGTCGCTCAAAATGAGCCAAGATTATTACCCCGCAGTCCTAAACTCTTAAACGCTAGGAATTGTTCAATTCCTCTCTGGCTTGGCTTGCAGCCACGTGGAAGTGATAGGCCTCAGCGC
>CAZQKJ010000615.1:0-2536 GCA_964593315.1 uncultured Granulosicoccaceae bacterium | reverse complement strand
ATTTTATTCTGCCTGATGGCGAGAGCCTGCTTGCATCAGTTCATGGCTTGTATATGGCGGGCTTTGTCGTCAACTTTTTAGTGGCTGGCATAATCGGTATCTGGATATTAGTTGTTTTAATAAAGTTCATTCGCAGGGATTTACAGTTATCACTGCCAGAACCGGTTATTAAAGGTCTGATTGGAACTGTGGTGGCGTTATTGACAGCCTGGCTATTGGCCGGAAAGAACAGTTTTGGAGTAGTGAATCTGGGTGAGCGCTTTTTAATTGCCGCGCTAATGTTATTGATTTTACATTGTCATTGTCCTGTTTGGCTGCGTCGACCATGGGTGCTGTTGTGTTCTGTGGCTGGAGTGGTAACAATAGTCAGCTTTCTATTGATGAGCCGTTACGCTGACAGGCAATACGGTGTAGAGCGTTCTGCAGACACGACTGCATTAGAAAGTTATGTAGAAGATATCTATCAAAACAGTCGGCATAAATATTTTAATCACAGGTTATTTATCTATGCGGAACTGGGACAGTTTCTGCTTGAGCCGGATAACTTTTCGAGCCCGCCATTGTTTGATCATCAGAGTAGTATTGTGAAGATGAGAGAAAGTGCCGCATCGCAGTGACCAACAGTTCTTTAACTGATAGTTCTTTATAAGGCCAGGCTGCCATTTTTGGGTTTACATAATGAACAACGATATTAGTAATAGCCATGAGTGATGCCGTTGAGGTTTTACGCAAGAAACACAGAAAGCAACGAAAGTTAATTGCAGATGATGAGCTGAGTGAACATGCGCTGCGGCTTGAAGCGCTGGTGGCCGTGCAGCCTGAGTACCAGATGGCAACTCATATTGCAGCGTATATCGCAATCCTTGGTGAAATCAGTGTGGAGCCTCTTATTCGATCCGGCGCCGCAAATGGCAAGACATTCTATTTGCCAGTGTTGCGAGGTGAGTCAATGGTATTTGCACCATGGCAACCCGATCAGCCATTGGTTAAGAAGGCATTCGGTTTACTCGAGCCTGACTGCGATGAATCTGAGTGGATATCTCCAATGCTGCTCGATGTAGTGCTGACACCGCTCGTGGTTTTTGACCATCACTGTAACCGTATCGGTCAGGGCGGTGGATTTTATGACCGTACTTTCGAGTTTATCCTGAGCGCTGGCAAACCATTTTTAATGGGTGTGGCTCATGAGAGCCAGCGTGAACCCGAACTGGTGCCACAATCCTGGGATATTCCGCTGCACAAGATTGTGACTGAGCGGTCGGTCTACTGTAGGCCTGAACTAGACTGATTTCTTTAAACTTTCATCGGCCGAACCGACGCCGACCGCACCAATGCCGGTCATTCTGACTGCTGAGTTGTGCTGTTTGCCGGCAGAGAACTCCTGCCTGTGAACGGGCGTGCCTGGCTTGAGAAATTGGGTGGTTATGGCGCTAGTGCCGAGTAATTCCCTGAGCTTGCGGATCGCCGGAATTGTGCAGGGTGCATGGATACGCGATCAAGGCTGTTTTATGATGTGTCATTCAAGCAGTAAAACGGTATCCGATACCGAGGTACGAAGTGCTGCTGGAAATCGCGTTTTCTCAGAAGTTGTGTGCAGCAAAGGACACTTAAGTAATGATAGTTAGAAATCCGCTGGTCTCATCGACGTTTATAACCGTAGCTGTCCTCGCTGGTTGTAGCGGCGGTGGTAGTAATAGTGATCAGCCAGCACCCGAGGAAATAGTGACTTGTGGATCGGAGTTTCCGTCCGATATCGATGAGGGGGGTATCGGTGATTTTTCCGATGATCCGGCAAATCCCAACCAGTGGGCACTGGGACCCGGGGTAAACAATTTGCGTTCGGGCACGGCAGACGGTGACGATGAGTATGTGTCTTTTACTGTCGGGCCCTGTGATGTGCTCAGCTCCATTATCCATACCGATTTCACATCCATTGCTGGAGTGCAGCAGGGATTTCTCGCGATACAGCGCGGAGAAGTATTTAGCTTTGACACAGAGGGACCAGAGTTTAATCCAGGGTCACTATTTGGGTTCACTGACTACGGCGTTGCCACTTTAAATCAGGATGTACTTGCTTTGGCAGGTCAGGGGAACGGTGCGATTGGTTTTACCTCGCCACTTCCGGCGGGAACCTATACTCTGTGGCTGGATCAGGCAGACGGGAGAGTTGAGTACACTTTGGTTTTTAATGTAGACCGGGTTCTGACGGAAGACGATCTATAGTTGCACTGTTTGCACTTGTGTAATCTGCCAGAAGAACATACCAGAGAAATCTTGTGACTCTTAGTTCCTGTGAGCCCGGGTAGAGTAATGTGTGGGTTTATCATACCTCCCCGCATGTCAGGGAGGTGCACGGTATCACGGTGTTCGGATCAATCTTCCCAACCGTAGTGATGTGTTAGTTCTTCACCCGGCTTGATTTTTCTTAAAGTCACTACTTCAGTTCCTGTCAGAGCGCAATTCGGATTGTAACTGTGGTTAATAAAGCGGTAATCGTTAGTTACTCGCATGCCTTTCTTCTTGCTTAGCCACAAAA
>CAZQKJ010000614.1:0-2540 GCA_964593315.1 uncultured Granulosicoccaceae bacterium | reverse complement strand
TTTCTCGAACCTACAGGTTTCGCGAAAGTAACTCTGCTCTTGTTTAATATGACTGTCTTTTCAATGCCTTTTTTTTACAATGCATGTCCTTGTTTACTTCGCAACTGGCATCAAATTGCAACTGACATTTTTGAATGTATAAGCCTTACTGCCCGCGCCACGACAAAAACATCACTTTCCATCGCCACAATCCGGACAATACTTTGGATACTTCCACTTCGGAATGTGTGCTTTGCAATTTCCACAAACGATAACAGCGGACCTTATCTCAACATGCCAGTGACCCGGGCCCTGATGAATTCTCGAGGCCCTTTTGCGGGTGAGGTTACGTTCATCTTCTTTATAATTTTCATTCATCTGGTATAAGAATCCAGTTTGCCAATTTTGCGCTTACGTCGTTTTTCACGTCTCGCCATGGCTAAACATACAACTTCTGTGTGTTTTCCTGTAACTGCTGTAACTCGTAAAGCCCACGGTATCGTCCGCCTTTATTCATCAACTCGCTATGTGTGCCCTGCTCTACAATTTTTCCACCATCAATAAACAGTATATGGTCAGCCTGTCTGATGGTTGACAAGCGGTGGGCAATAATAAAGCCCATACGCCCCCTCAACAACGCAGCCATACCTTTTTGTATTTGCTGCTCGGTTTCAGTATCTATTGATGATGTTGCTTCATCCATAATAAGAATCTGCGGGTTGGCGACAATGGCGCGAGCCAGTGATACCAGTTGTTTCTGACCGGCAGACAATCTGGTGCCTCCTTCTCCGGTATGGGTGTCATATGCATTTTCAAAAGACATGATAAATTCATGAGCACCAGCTAGCTTACTCGCCTCGATAATCTCTGCATCAGTGGCTTCCAGTTGCCCGTAGCGGATGTTGCTCATAATGCTGCCACTGAATATATGATTGTCCTGCAATACAACACCAAGGCGTGACTGTAACCAGTGTTGGCTATAGTGCCTGTAGTCGTGGTCATTGATCAGTACTGAACCCTGTGTAGGCTCGTAGAAACGGGCCAGCACATTAACCAGTGTGCTTTTACCACCACCGGTCGGGCCAACTATTGCAATGGTCTGACCGTAACTGGCATCCAGATTGATGTTCTGAAGAATAGGCTGGTCTTTACCATAGGCAAAGCAAACATCAACCATCTGAATGCGGGTGATGGGAGTTGTGTCTGTAGTCGATACTTTAAGGTCTGCCGCATCCTGAATAACCGGTTTTTCATTGATCAGACCCAGTATACGTTCAGCCGATGCCTGTGCCATTTGCATCTCGGCAAAGCGCTCACTGATTTCTTCAACAGGTTCGAATATATTATTGGCAAAGCCCATAAAAGCGACCAGGGTACCAATTGATATTGCACCACCTAACACTTCAATACCACCGAATACCAGTGTCAGACCGATAGCCAGACTGGCCAGTGTTACTACAATTGGCAGATAGATTGAGGCATAGGTAACGTTGCGTACTTTAGCACTGGCAAGTCTTTTCGTAAGACCACTGAACTCGTTTAGGTTTGCCTCTTCACGAACAAACACTTTACTGGTTAATACACCACTAATCGCTTCATTGTAGCTGGCTGTAATGCGGCTGTTAACGACGGTTGCGGCACGCGCACTGATCAGCAAACGACGCTGAAAATAGATCGATACCACAGCCAGAACAGGCAATACACAAAGCACTATAGTAGCGAGCAGCGGATGCAGCCAGAACATTGCTATGATAATCCCGATCATCATTGTGCTGCCCCAGACGGCATCGAGAAATCCCCACACCAGAATATTAGACAGACGATCACAATCCGATGTCATACGCGCCATCAACCAGCCCACCGGACGATGGTTAAAGTAACTGAACGACAAGGCTTGCAGGTTGGCAAACCCGTCTTTGCGGATGTCGTGACTGATGCGTGTGTTCAGTTTGCCGCCAATACGGATGAAACCACCAATAGAGACGGTGATAACAATTGTTGTTAAGACATATAAAACGCCGTACTGCCACAGCGCTGAGCTGTTTGCCCCGGCTGCTACGGTATCGATAACCGCACGTGTAATCAGCGGATAGCTGATTTCCATTGCCGCAGTCACAACTGCACAGACACCCAGCCAGAACAGATCCCGCGGGTACCTTTGCGCATAACCCCACAACTGCAGCCAGAGTTTACTCTGCAGTGTGTTGCTGTAGTCCTCTTCGTCGTCGCTTATTGCATCCAGTTCATTCATTATGACTTCCCATCATTTATATGGCTTAAGCCGTGATTAGCGGGCTGTTTGTTGCATTAAGGTCTGCCTGCATCGTTGACTCAAGCTCATTCTGAATCTCGCAGAGTCGTTTATAATGTCCGTCCTGTGCAGACAACTCGGTATGAGTGCCCAGTTGCACGAGCTTGCCATTATCTAAAACGGCAATCCGATCAGCGTGACGGAAGGTCGATAATCTATGCGCGACAATCAGTGTTGTCCGGTTGCCGGAACGATTCTGCAAAGCTTCAAGGATGACTTTTTCAGTTCGGCTGTCTACCGCAGATAAAGC
>CAZQKJ010000613.1:0-2544 GCA_964593315.1 uncultured Granulosicoccaceae bacterium | reverse complement strand
GATGTACGCATGGGTCCCTAATTAAATAAGAAATCGAGGAACTATGCCGCTGTGACTGAGTCTTCCCACTGCTGCAAACCAATTATTTGCAGGCAGAGAATACTCCTGCTCATTTCTACCATGCCGAAATATCAGCGTCAAACCCCCCTGCCCGTATTAAAAGGACCTCACTGTATTTTGTGCACTGGTTCAGGTCCAGAAGCGAGGCCATCGATTCATTGACGAACTCGAGGCAACCAGAGTCATTGGAAAATCTTGAGTGACTCCAAAACGTTACATCACCACTCAACCCGACAACCAACGAAAAAGCACTACTTTTGTCACTGCGCTAGCAGCTGAAAAGAGATTGATTATTCAATTTTGTGCCTGAGCATTTGCTACTACTTAATTGCGATGTGGTTTTTCAGACCTTCATGGGTCTGGCAAAATGATGCTAGGAGCGGTGCAAGTGAAATTCAATGCAAGGAAATGGCACGCTCATTCTATTGCCTCGCAAGGCAAAAAGAGGCAATCATCAGCCATTTTCTGTACGATTATTTTCGTGAACAACGGACTCGGGTGATTATTATCCCGATACAAAGACTGACCATCGAAGGTATTGGCGCACCTACCTGTCTCTTCGATGTCGCAAACTAACTCTTCCACCCGAACCACTGATACACCAGATTCTTGTTCCAGTTTGTCTAACAGACGAATGACCTCTCTGTTTTCAGATTTATACAGCTCATAAGATGTATCGATATTACTCACGCGATCAGAATAAAAGCGCCTTATCTTCTCAACTCGCCCAGGCACATCCCATCCAGCTTCAGGTATCTGTGACACCAAAACAACCTTGTTGGACTTAGACATTTCAGTGATTTTCCTATAAATGTAGCTAGCAAGATCTAAGGCTGAATTGTCTATCACATGATTTAAACCATTTTTTCCGTACTCCTCTCCCCCCTCTTGATTGTTAAATCTCTCGCCAAGTATATTCAGCCTCCATCGCGCTGAGATAATTACTGTTGCATCAGTGGATTTTATAAAATCCCAGTATTGCTGCTTGTTTCTAATGCAGTCCCCTTGCAACGGTTGTCTTGAAGTTCCCGGCACCGGAAGACAACCACTATCTATAAGTGATATCAATCCAAGATCTTTCTCATCCAGGATGATGCGCAAATCCTTGCTTAAGCTCGCAGCGTGAGAATCACCCAACAAGATGTAATTGGTATTCTTATTCTTAAAGCATTCAGTAAGGAGTTTGTCTCGATATATTGATGATTGAAGCCCACTAGAAACCACACAATCGCTCTCATCTCGCCAGGACTCATAATCTGTATGCTCGCTATATCCGCTGCGGAGAACTCCAATGAAGCCCACAAGGGTAAAACCAAAGAAACCCAGAAGCACCAGAACTAGAAACCTACTTGTCGGTATGGTCTGAATATTCCTGAAAGGTCGCTCAATATAGGCCCAACTGACCCATGCTATCGGCACACAAAGACAACAAAGAGTGAGCTTGAGTAACACGGAAGGTTCGTCAAGCAATCGAACCCTGGCAAACGCAAGTACAGGCACATGCCACAAATACAAGGAATAACTAATGAGCCCAACAGAAACTAAAAATCGATTTCTAAGAAACCGCGCCAAGATAGATTCATTTCTGGCGAATAACAAAACCATGACTGTTCCAACAACCGGCAATAAGTTACGAAAACTTTTAAAGTCTTCACTATCACCGATAAAAAAAATGGCAACCACAATCATAATCCCACCAGCTAGTGATAGCAGGTTATGAGTTACTTCACGATTCCTTAACACAAAAAGTGCAGCTAGAGATCCAGCAAATAACTCCCACGCTCGGGTAGGTAAAAGGTAGAAACTCGCAACTGGCCAGTTCCGCGCACCCCATTCACTCAAAAACAGGCTTGCGACAGCAAGGAAAGCGGTTGTTGTGAGCAATCCGTTTCTACTCAACTTACAGCCGACAATTAGCAAGAATGGAATGATCAGGTAATACTGCTCCTCCACCCCCAAACTCCAGGTATGAAGAAGTGGCATTTCCTCCGACGCGGGAGCAAAGTAATTGCTTTGTCTCCAATAAAACACATTAGAGACAAACAGGTTGGCAGCAATCAGGCTTGAGGAAAATTCCTGTAGTTGATTCGGACCCATCCATAGCCACGCCATCAATAAAGAAAATAGCATCACCACGTAAAGCGCTGGCAACAACCTTCTCGCCCGTCGCTCGTAAAATCGACTGACAGAAAACATCCCGCGATCAATTTCTGTCAGTATATTTTGCGTAATCAGAAAGCCACTGATCACAAAAAATATATCAACACCGAGGTAACCACCATCAAACCAACCAACACCCGCGTGGAAAAACACTACCGGTAACACAGCCAGCGCTCGTAACCCGTCAATTTCGTCGCGGTGGTTTAATTCAGTTGCCATCGTTCACTCCAGGTAGCCACCACTTCCGCGAAGCCTGGCTGGAAGTTCATCGCTTATTGAAACTACGGTGGTGTTTGATTGGCCCTATGGAGGTAACACGTATAC
>CAZQKJ010000612.1:0-2546 GCA_964593315.1 uncultured Granulosicoccaceae bacterium | reverse complement strand
TCGCAAAGACGTACGCGGCATGGTAAAAGCACTGCGCAAAGGCCGGGCAATCTGGTACGCACCAGACCAGGACTACGGGCCCAAACACAGTATTTTTGTACCCTTTTTTGGTGTGCCTGCAGCAACACTGACAGCGATGTCGCAGTTATCACGTCTGGGGAAAGCCCGAGTGATACCGTTTACCCAAACGCGTAAATCCGACGGTAGTGGCTATCAACTGACTGTGCATCCGCCACTGACAGATTTTCCCGTGGGAGATGACTATCAGGACTGCGTCTATATTAATGAGTATGTGGAGTCGTTGATTCGAAAACAGCCAGGGCAGTATTTATGGCCCCATCGTCGCTTTAAGACTCGTCCCGAAGGCGAGGCTGATCTCTATCAACAGTTTGATACAGAAAAAACTTAGCAGCGAGATCGCACACGATTTTTCGCCCACAGCAGGTAGGCGATGAAAGTTCGTACTACAAGAGACAATCGCTGTATATCTTCTCCAAATGGGAACTACCTAACCCGTTCCAGCACCGCTGATACCTGTGCAACCTTTTCACCATTATGCAAACGCTCAAACTGTAACAACAAACCTTCATCAATTATTGATCGCTCGTACACATGCAACTGATGACCTCCATCGTCTAAAATGTATAGCGCTGAGACAATCATGGAATTCTCCTGCACACCGGCCCAGATATACGGAGCCGCTTCCACACCAACCGGATCAAAAGGCACAGACCTTCCGAACACATCGGTACGCGAGGCCGAGGCAAATATCCCTGGGCGAGATGACGGATAAAAGTCGATTGATAAATCGGTCAACTTATTGTTGCCACTCGGGCGATAAATCTGGGTAGTCCAGTTGAGCGTAAAGCCGCTACCTTTGAGGGGTTCAATCTCTACCGTGAGTTCCCGCTTAGACAACTCGCTTCCCACAACCGATTCAGCAGAACCAATAAAAGTTCCATAAAAAGCTGATAAAAGTTCATTTGATGCATCCGTGTTGTCAGTGCTTCTACAGCCGAGCAGAAGAAAACACAATACAGGAAGGTATAACAGACGGAAAATCGCGGCTGTATTCATTGATTTGACCTCATTGAATGAACTTCAAGGCACCTAACCCGGACTATATACCGGACTATATAAAAGAAAAGCGGCGGCAGACCACCTCCATTGCTTTGACAACACTAGTGCTCATAGTTGCCTGCTAAAACTCCATAATGCGCGCTCTTCGCTAATAACATTCAACCACAAGTACAACATACCAGGCGATTGAGATTGATTGCCAGGCGCCTACAATCACACTCCGGAGTAAGCGTCGCTTCCCGATCACGACTACCGAGTTTTTTTACCCTTGGCATTGTGAACCTTCAAGGGCAGACTTAGGTAACACAAAAACAGGATTCCTGAACGGATGAAACAACCTAGACTCACCCGTGATTGGGTCGCTGTACTCTTGTTGGCATTGTGCGGTCTTTTGTCGGCTGCATCGAACGCACAATCGTCAAACCCGCTGCCCGACTACGTTATTGCGGAATTCGGTGATGCGCCGGAAGTACCACTGGGCTCAATTTCACCCGCTTTGCAGTTCGCAGCGCGGGTCGCATTTATCGATAGTACTGTGCTCGGTACCTGGGGCGAAAATCAGGAACTGGCGCTTGCTGCCATCGGCAATTCCGGTGATCCAAGGTTCGCATGGATCATCAGTGATATGTTGCGCTTTATCGCTGCTAATGGGCCACAGGACTTACTGGCTCGAACTGCGTCAGAACTGCTCGGCAAGACATTCGAAAGCCAGCAAGCCTGGCACAGTGTGACGAATCATCTGCTTGCCTGGGATATTCCCGCACCACCCGATTATCTCGACTACAAGCGCGCGATATTTAATGCCAACATTCCGGGCTGGGACAAACTCTTTGTAGAAGGCTCTATCGACTGGAGGCTTGTCTCATGGGGTGGAGTATTAATCGATAATCGTCCTTACAACGAGACCGACAGAGGTTGCAATTGTATCCCTGCCGCTGACAACCCTGATGTAGTTTCAGCGGTTGATGCAGCCTGGTTAAAAGACGACGACACTGTCTTTGGTATCTCGGTCAACGGTGAGTCTCGCGCTTACCCTCGACGAATTATGGAAGTCCGCGAGATGGTCAATGACACATTGGGAGGGCGAAGTCTGGGGATTCCGTACTGCACTCTGTGCGGTGCAGCACAGGCATACTTCACCGACGAGCCATCAGACGATGCAACTCCGTTAGTGTTACGAACTTCTGGATTGTTGAGTCGCTCCAATAAGGTTATGTATGACCTGGGTACAAATTCAATCTTTGATACTTTTACCGGCCACGCGGTAACCGGTCCGCTACTTGAGCAGGGGATTAAGCTAGAGCAGACTGCTGTAGTGACAACCGACTGGGCAACGTGGAAGCGCGACCACCCTGAAACTACTGTACTCCTGGAACGATACGCACTGGGACGAAACCCTGACTTTCGCAACGGACGTGACGCAAATGGCCCGATCTTCCCTGTGGGGGCTATCGACCCTCGTCTGC
>CAZQKJ010000611.1:0-2547 GCA_964593315.1 uncultured Granulosicoccaceae bacterium | reverse complement strand
TCTCTCGGCTTAATGAGAACACCCAGATTGACCGATAAGGCAAAACCGTCACCTTCAATGTCAGCGATTCCGTCTCTGCTTTGCGTCCCTGGCTCTGTCAATCCGGCTGCAACACAAACGTCTGGCGGGAACAATCCGATACAAACAGCATCAGTGTCGATCGCACTACCGAGGCTTGCAGTGAGGTACTGGAGACTGACACCACCACCAATACTGACTTTCTCGTTAACGCGATAGGCGATAGATGGATTGATATCGAGCGCCGTTACACCAGACTCAATCGCCTGGTAACGACCAACCCAGTCTGGATCAAAATCTGTTGAGTTACCAAACGGAATACTGATACCCAAACCCAGAGTGACCCCTTTTTTAAGCGGGTGCACATAGTAGAGATTCGGGATGGGAGAAACTCCACCGGCATCAACTTCACCGGATGTGGCAAAGTTGGGGTCGACAAAGCCACCGCCAAAAGCGGAATTCAAGGTTGTACCCTGATCAGTAAAGTCACTGGTCACACCGATTACATGGCCCGCTACCAGTAGCTGCTTTTCTTTCAGTTCTGTCATACCTGCTGGGTTAAACCAGACAGTTGACGCATCATCACTGACCGCAGCAGCGCCCGCGTAGGCATTACCGAGGCCAGAAGCACCCTCCTCGATCAACGCAAATCCACCGGCAAGCGAGGCTTCGCTCACTGCGACGGCACAAATCAACAAACAGGCTTTTCGCATATCCATTCTTCTCCAAGGTACAGTTTTAGGCTTTCTGCGCGAACATCGGTAGTTTAACAGTCAGGATTTTCACCGTCATTGTTTCAAACGACAGGATCAGAGACCCAGTTCGATCAAATCATCACCGTAGCGACTATACTCTTAAGTACCCCGATCATTTATGAGCTTGATCTGATGAAATCTGGATACGCTGCGAAACTGATATTTGCCTCCACTAGCTGCGCTTTGATGCTGGCGAACCCTGCAAAAACTGCCGATGATTTTAGTATTCAAGTCAATAACAGCGATATCGCTGTGCAGGCGAACAATGCCAGCCTTAAAGACGTCATGCAGGAACTGGAGCGTTTAACCGGCATCGATGTGGCATTCACCGCAACGTCAGATGAACGCGTCACGGTAAATGTTGGCATGACAAATCTCGAAAATGCGATTAACAAAATTACCCCGAATCACCTGCTGGTACACGAAAAGGTTGACGGCAAGAATGTCATCAAAGAGCTGATTATAATCCCGGCCGAGTCAGACCTTGTGGGCGACTCTTCAGGCTCTGCGTTTCTGCCGAATGGCGAGCCAGCCCAGGCAACTCAGCCGACGACTGCACCTGAACCCACCCTCGCTACCGATCAGCCTCAAAACGATACCAAGGTTCAACCGCAAGTCGCACCTGATAGCAATCAAGCGACGCCAACTCAAAACAACTAAGTCCTGTCGCTTTAACCTAAATTCATCTGATCTATACAGACAGTTAATTACTGAGAACTAACCCGCTGCAGTTCATTGTTGCACTGGTTCATTCAAGTATCAGGCAACAGACCCGGTTGCAGTTGCAACTATAACCGATTCAAAAAAAGTAACCTGCCCGCCCTCTTCTACGATGTTATCGCGACGGTCAATCTCCACTTTTATTCCTGCACCACCGGCGTCGATGGCTTTTTGGGATGCCAGCTCGCGAGCAAGATCACAGGCCCAGGCTGCAGCCGTTTCAAGATCATCGAACTCTCGTTGTTCTTGAGGCGCATGCACGACTACTCGTTTTTGTCCGGCAATCGGACTGATGGTTATTTGCATTGACTGGCGTACAACACCCACCACCGCTCCGACTGCGTTCGCCACTTCTGCGTGCTCCGGCACCAAAACTTCTGCTTCCATAAACTCAGCGATAGGTGGATAGAAACTTTGCGCTGGCGCACCAATTCCAATCACCGGCACACTTAGCTTTGCTGTCATCCCCAACCACGAGTCGTCATTTCTTGCGAACATAAGCTCAAGTAATTTGGCATAAGCCGGGTTAAGTGCTTTACCAAAAGCACCTTCGACATCATTAACCATCGCTGTCATCAAACACAGGGCAGATTGCCGTGACATCTGTGCAAGCATACTTTCACTAAAATCCTTTGGATCAGACCATGCACGTCCCAGATTGAACTCACTGTAGCGGCTCAAAAGCGTAGCACCCAATAGAGACGCTTCTGAAGGCCAATCCTTTTGCCATCCACACACATGTGCAGCATCTGTTGGTGTAAAGCCTGCAAGCGTCAGGATACCCATCTCAATCAAACGCTTCATAGCCAGAGAAAAATGCCTTTCTGCGAACACTGACTGCATTGATTGAGGGTGATTTTTTACTTCATCTACCAGAGCACGCTGCTGATTCGTCAGGCGCATCGATTCATCGGGCTCTGCAAGCAAAACAATAAATCGGGCCATGTTAGTTTTAGTCCATGGCTGATCGATAAATGTTTTAAGATCATTGAGCACTTCAGGATATTTGTTAGCCAGCACACACAGCGGCATAACCTTGTGCGGGCCTATAGTA
>CAZQKJ010000610.1:0-2550 GCA_964593315.1 uncultured Granulosicoccaceae bacterium | reverse complement strand
CGTGCACTGCCAAAAGGTGAAATGGAGGCGGCACAATCTTTTGGAATGAATCGATGGCAAATATTCAAAACCGTGGCGTGGCCCAATATGGTTCGCCTTGCATGGCCTGCGTATACCAATGAAGTGGTTTTTTTGTTTCATGCTACGGCATTGATCTACTTTACTTTGCCGGTAATCAACGAGCAGAAAGATCTGATGAACAAAGCCGGCGAGTTGTTTGAGCGTGACTACAATGTGTTTCTGCACTTCAGTGTCGCTGGTTTGTATTTTCTGGCTATTTCTATGGTGATCTTTTTGATATCCGGAATGATCTACAAGAAACTGACAGACCATCTTGATATCGGTGTTTCAAACAAGCTGTCACTAAAGCCGAACTATCTGCGCTAAACATTGTAGTGTGATTGTTGATGCTAAATCTTTGCACATTTATCAAGCATGCCCGTTGGTCTGACTCTGGAAAGCCACAATCTTTGTGCATCATGGGTGCCGAGTGCGTGCTAACTTCCAGACTGCAGATCACAACTACAACGGGGACGAGGAATGATGCAGGCCAACGTGATAAAACGATTCATAGCACCACTGTATATACTGATGCTACTGGCGCTGGTGTCTTGTGGTTCTGACAGCGCCACTCATTTAACAGGTTCGGACTCCAATGTCCCCGGGGGTTCAGCAGACACAGAAAGTGGTGAGGAGAATGGTGTTAACACCAATAGCAGTTCGCAGCCGAATATTCTGCTTGTCATCACTGATGATCAGGGGCTTGATTCAAGTGCGCAATACAGTCTGGGCAATGACGTGCCTAACACACCGGTCATCAATGCGTTGGCACAGAATGGGATCACTTACGATAACGTCTGGGCCACACCGAGTTGCACGACTACTCGTGCCTCACTACTTACAGGGAAGCATGGTGTCAATAACGGGGTGACTTCCACGCCCGGCAACCTCGCTGCGAGTGTCGGTTCAATACAGGCGTACCTTAGCTCGCAGCAAGCATCGCAGGATTACGCAACATCGGTATTTGGAAAATGGCATGTAGATGGTGCAAACCCTGCTGCGGATCATCCTGCACAGCTCGGGATCGATCACTATGCCGGTAATCTGACCGGTAACCTGACTGACTATTTTGACTGGGACATGACGGTTAACGGTGTCTCACAACGCAGTACAACTTATCACACCACCGCCCTTGTTGATATGGCCAGTGAGTGGATTGCTGATCAGCATACTCCCTGGTTTACCTGGGTTGCCTTTGCCGCACCACATAGCCCGTTTCATTTGCCGCCCGAGGGTTTTAACACGCGCGGCTTGTCTGGCACAGCTGCTGACATCCAACAAAACACACGCGACTACTATTTATCTGCCATCGAAACTCTCGATACAGAGCTGGGTCGGTTGCTGGATTCTATGGATGCTGAAACGCGTAACAATACAGTGGTCATCGTAATAGGTGATAACGGCACGCCACGACCTGTGCTGGACACCAGCGCGCTGTTGGACGGTCATGGTAAGGGCACTTTATTCGACGGAGGTGTTCAAGTACCGCTGGTTATCTCCGGTGCTGGTGTTACGCGTACTAATGAGCGCGAGAGCGGGCTGGTCAGTATCGTTGATTTTTTTGCAACGATTGCATCTCTTGCCGGTAACGACGTTAGCGCGATTAACGATGGCTTTGATCTTTCACCAAGCTTTAGTAATTCAAATGCGCTTGAACGAGAGCATTTATACACCGAGTTTGTCAGCACCACAGCACTTGGCAATGGTTGGACAGTCCGCAACGCAACGCATAAGTATATTGCTTATCAGGATGGTTCAGAGGCATTGTACGATTTATCTTCTGATCCGCTGGAATCCAACAACCTGCTGATAAACGGTGGTGATTCTTTTGATGCGATCATCACTGAGCTGAATGTTCATGGCTTACAGTTACGCGGTGAGGGTGGTACTCAATCCATCGGTCAGGCGCTGGATATTACTAACCGCAATTTGAGTAACGCGAGCCCGAGTTGTAGTGACCACGTTAACCAGTACATTGCGACTGCAACAGATGCCGCCCGTGGTGTTGAGTTCGATGCAAGCTTGAATGTGTCAGTCAGTGGAGACGAGTGCATCTTCACCAGTAACGATATTCCCAATCACACTTTCAATGATGGTGCCGGCGCGTTTCCAAATGATGTCAGTGAGCAGGATGACACATACCGGGTGGCATTGAACCCGGTAGCAGCGGCTTCACCTACTGCGCTGAGTCTCAACTACGATAACGGCGTCTTACTCAACGGGGTTAAAGTTGATCTGTTGGCTGCAGGCTGCTTTGGTGTTGGCGATGGCCGAATTGGTTGTAATGATGATTCGCAACCGTGGCGTTTTGACCCGATGTTTGCAGCCAACGGTTTTCGGGTCGATCAGCACAACGCACACTCTCAACCTGACGGCAGTTACCACTACCATGGTGATCCTCTGGCACTGTTTGATCGCAGTGGAACCGTGGTATCTCCAGTCATCGGTTTTGCCGCTGACGGGTTCCCGATCTTTGGTAGTTATATCCGA
>CAZQKJ010000609.1:0-2553 GCA_964593315.1 uncultured Granulosicoccaceae bacterium | reverse complement strand
CTGCCAGAGAGGCACAACCCTGGTGGTCATTGACGTTTAAGGGAGACGCTGATATTGAACGCATTGTCTTGCACAACCGGGATCGTTTGACTGAACGGTTAAACAACGTGCATGTGTTTGTGTCCGACACACCTTTTGATAACGCAACGCTTGATGTAATGCTTAACAAGCCCGGTGTTGAACGGTTTTTTTATCCGGGAGCACAGGGTAGCCAGATTGTAGTGCCAGCTGATACTACCGGTCGTTATGTACGGGTTCAGCTTGATGGAGAAGATGAAGAAATATTATCCCTGGCTGAAGTAGAAGTCTTTGGGACAGTAGTTGAAGAGGTAGCGTTAACTGTCCATGAAAATTCCAGAAACATCATCGACTGGGCGCGTGGTAAGGATGTTAAAGATGAAAACGCAGATGGTAATACGGATGATAACAGATTCCATATGGGTGATCCGCTTCACTCTCAACCATTGGTTGTAAACTATGGTGGTGACTTAGATAATCCGGAATCAGTTGTGTTTGTCGGTACTAATGAGGGTTATCTTCATGCGATAGATATAAGCAATGGTGAAGAAGATTTTGCCTTTATGCCACAGGAACTTCTGAAGAATCTGGTGCCGCAATATGAAAATAACCGGTTTGATGAGAAGATCTATGGGATGGATGGTGACTTGACTCTCTGGACGGAAGATATCGAGGGTGATGGATCCATAGTAAAAGATGACGGTGATCATGCTTATCTCTATGCGGGAATGCGTCGTGGTGGCTCCAGTTATTACGCACTGGATGTCAGTGATAGAGATGATCCGAGATTTCTTTTTAGTATTCCAGAAAACGATCCGGAAGCATTTACTGAATTAGGTCAGTCCTGGTCAAAGCCGATACTGTCATCCATTCGTGTTGGTGAGGATGAAATTAGAAAAGTACTGATATTCGCCGGTGGATATGATGTGACGCAGGATGATAAGGAGTACTCCACACCGGATACCACCGGACGTGCGATCTATATAGTCGATGCCTTGGACGGCACACTTCACTGGAGTGGCCAGGGCACCGCCAACCCGGGCTACCCGACAAAAGTATTCCCGCAGATGCAGTTTAGTATTCCGTCTAATATCAGCGTTGTGGATGCTGATGGAGATGGCTTGGCATCGCAGATCTATGTGGGCGATATGGGTGGGCAACTATGGCGTTTTGATATCAACAACGATGGTCGCACTGGTGCAGATCTGGTTGACGGTGGTGTGATTGCGCAATTAGCAGATGCAGGATCTCCCGAAGGTGCACGGCGTTTTTTTCATGCACCAGATCTCGCCTTGTCCAACTTTGAAGGTGAGCAGGTGCTCAATATAGCGATAGGCTCTGGATACCATGCACATCCACTGAATACTACGATTAATGATAGCTTCTATGTGATTCGTTATCCGTTTGGCGCTACAGGTGACTACGGTGTTAAAGACAGTTTATCAAATAGATTTCGTCCAATAACCATGCTTGATCTTTATGACACCACCGACAATCTCATCGGTGAAGGTGATGCAGAAGAAGTAGAGCGCGAGCGAGAGCTACTCAGAAAAAAAGAAGGCTGGTTTATTCGCATGGAGGGAAGTGGTGAAAAAGTCCTTGGAACTTCAGCGACACTCGATCATGTTGTCAGGTTTATCAGCTACGAGCCTGCAGTCGTCGATCCGTTTAACTGCGATCCGGATTTTGGACAGAGCTTTGTCTATGCTGTCAACCTGGAGGACGGTACACCGTACTATCCTCTAACAGAAGATCAAGACAGGCCTAGAACCAAGGCGGATCGTCGGGACGAGGTGCCAGGGGGTGGTTTAGCGCCGCCGGTTCAAACATTGTTTATTCCTCCACAGGAAGGAGCTACAGCAACCCCTACCTTTGTATCCGGGGTCAATGTTCTGAATACGGGTAAATCCATTGCGAGAATACGACGCTGGTACTGGTCTGAATACCCTGAGTAAATAGCCACGCTGATTGAGTTTCAACTGTTCGGTTTTTAATAGTCGATAGTTGCTTGTCAATGCTGGTTGTAGGGATTTTCGATCAGATCTAGTAGTTCCAGAGCGTCCCGTCTTCCAGTCGCACGATGGGATGACTGCCGGGCTTATAGTGGTAACGCTTTGCCTCGTTCTCATCAAAATCAACCCCTAATCCCGGTGCGTCACTGACGTGCATCAATCCGGCTTCCATGATGTGTTCTGATGGGAACAACGCATCGCATTCGTCGGTGCCCAGTACCAGGTATTCCTGAATACCGAAATTGGGAGCCCACGCATTCAAATGCGCCTGTGCTGCCATACTAATTGGAGAATGGCTCGGTGCTCCGTGAAATCCGGTTCTTACGTTATGTAGTCCCGCCAGATCCACTATGCGCTTAACATGGGTGATTCCACCGGCATAGGTAACTGCAACGCGAATAAAATCGATCAGTTGGTTTTGTATTAGCTTGTTGCAGTCCCAGATTGAGTTGAATACTTCGCCAATAGCTATAGGTACCGTAGAGTGTTGTCGCAGCAGTTCCAAAGCGCGCTGATCTTCAGC
>CAZQKJ010000608.1:0-2553 GCA_964593315.1 uncultured Granulosicoccaceae bacterium | reverse complement strand
CAGGATGCCGCAGCCAGACACTATTAGCTAAGCCGGTTAAAATCAAGCTTCTGGTGACGCTGACCGCCACCACCGCTAAAACTGGATAAGCTTGCGAATGCGAAAAGCCGTGTTATCGAAATACGTGATAAAGTGTCGTTTCGTGCTGGCACTACCGGCGACTCAAAAATTGTGTTGAGGAGATCAAAATGAAAACAATGACCTGCAAAGAAATGGGCGGTGCATGCGAAGAAACTTTCAGCGCCAACACGTTTGAGGAAATGGTAGAACTCAGTAAGGCGCACGGTATGGAGATGATGCAAAAGCAAGATCCTGATCACCTGAAAGTCATGGGCGAAATGAAAGCCATAATGAACAAACCCGGCGCCATGGAAGAGTACATCGCACAAAAGAAGAAAGCGTTTGATGAGACACCAAACGACTAATCATTAGAGCCTGCCAGAGTGGTCGCTACTTCACCAGAGTAGTCGCTACTTCAACTGACGCACGACTACAAGATCCTGTACAGAAAAACAAGCGTTTATCTGCTCGTATTTTGATTCTTCGGGCGCACCACTGTGCAAACATGGTGCGCCAGACCCACAAGATGACTCTTGACCATTACAGATCAAGTGTGATTTGACTACAACCAGGCGCCGCACGGCTCTGACAAGTTATCATCTGTGATTTACGTTGCTCCATCGATAGCACAAAATCACGATGCTCAACCTCTCCATCTACCACCGTACAATTACAAACTCCGCAGATACCATCAGAGCATTTTATATCAATTTGCACTCCTGCTTCTGCGAGCACATCTGATAGAGATTGATCTTCCGGGACGATAAACTCGCGTCCGGAACTGGCAAGCTTTACCGTGAAAGCATGATTGATAAAATCGGGTTGCTCAGGAACAGAAAAGTACTCAAGATGACGTGCCACTTCCGGAAAGCCGCTATTTTCTGCAGCCTCCATAACGCTTTGCATATATCGATCAGGACCACAGGTATAGACGTGCCAGCCTGGACGAAAGCCTGCTAATATTGAATCCAAATCTGCACGCGAGCCTTCATCTGAGAAGTGCATCGTTACCTTGCCTGACCATGGCATTGAGTTTAAATCAGTGATAAAACCCGCCCCCGCACGCGTACTGGCGGAGTAATGTAACTCAAAGTCCTGACCAGTTGCGTACAAGCGATGCGCAAAAGCAATCATAGGTGTAATACCAATGCCACCGCCCATCAGGAAGGTTTTAGTAGCGCTTTCATCCAACTCAAAATGATTGATCGGTTTAGAGATAAAAACCCGACGCCCGATATTAAATATTCGATGCATCGTTTTTGAACCACCCTTGCCATCGTCTTCTCTCAGAACACCAATCTGGTATTTGGAATTGTCTGATGGATTACCAGACATTGAGTACTGGCGCAGTAAACCTGGGGTAATCACAACATCCAGATGACCACCTGCTGTCCATTCAGGCAATGGCTCACCATTCCACGAAGTAAACTCATACTTGGTGACATCTTCAGTCATTTTTTCAACCAGTGACACTCTGGCCATAATAACCGGCGCTTCGCTAAAAGCAGATAATTGATGGCTAAGCCCTTTGGTGTCACCTTTAGCAAGGCGGGCTTTGTATTCACCAGCCGATAACAGTTGCTTGTAAGCTTTAATGCCTGCTTCACGATCCATTGGAAAGGGATACGGCCATGGCCAGGGCACAAGATTAGCCGGATAAACCGCCAGAGTCTGATCTTCATGCTTTACATCAAGGTCTGGTTGCAGGCCTCGTCGGTTGACAGGCTTTTTTGGTGCCTGGTAGCTGCCCTGCTCACGACTGAGCTCGAGATCCCACCACCACTTCTTGGTATCATTCAACCCTCCGTTGCCAAGCTTGTCATCAAGCTTCGCAAGCAGAGGTGCGGCACTCGGAATATTAGACGCAGCCCATCTGAAAGGCTTTTCAGAAAATAATCCCTCTAAGTTCCACGGGCAGGTTTTCATACATCGCCCACACATAGCACCACCCTCGTTGGTGATTCTGTAGGTAGTGCATTTTTGGCTATCTGATTTCCAGATTTCATAGCCGTTAAACATTTTCTTAGGACCTGCCGTGATGGCTCCAGCCGGGCATTCACGTGCACACTTATTACAGTTTTCACAAAAATTTTGCAGCCCAAAATCAATAGGCTTGTCATGAGTTAGTGGCATATCTGTTGTTACAACACCGGATTTTAATCGCGGACCCAGCAACGGGTTCAGGATTACCTCGCCAATACGACTGACCTCACCTAAGCCGGACATCAACAACAAAGGTGGCTGTAAAACCTCTCCGTCCAGCACAGTATGCGCCTTTGCAGAGTAGCCGAGATTGCGTATCTGTTTTGCAATCACTCCACCCAATAGTGAAAACCGTAAGTAGGCTCGCATAGACTGCGATACACCGATCCAGTCATCACCACTTGCCCCCTCCATGGTCTCAAAACCTTGATCAACTATCATGTTTATAGCATTGTGGTGCGGCGGAATGAGTTCAGCACCAATGGCATCATGGCTATACCATGTCCAGTC
>CAZQKJ010000607.1:0-2564 GCA_964593315.1 uncultured Granulosicoccaceae bacterium | reverse complement strand
TTATTTGCCAGCCACCATGACCGGCTCTGGAATCATGTCCGATGCATCACCTACCGGATCAGGACTTGAGTGGGTCATAGCATCTATACCACCAGGCGGCTTCTCGGTTTTAACCTTTATGGCGACCGTATCTCCACCCTAGTAATAACCTTCCGTTGCAGGTTTATTGTCTGACTATTGGATTATCAATCCATGTGCTCTATTGTGTGGAACTCTATGAAAATTCATTCGAGTTGTGACGTCGCTACATAAACCCGCTGCACTGCATAGCACCCCCAATAACCTGGATGTATTCTCCCTGGCATGGCCAATAGGGATGAACGCGCTGCTGCAACAAACCATACTTCTGATAGATACCGTATTGGTGGGAGGTTTGGGTGAGGCTTCACTGGTGGCTATGGGAATTGCTACTAGTGTTGCAGGTCTTATTCTTGGGATACTGTTGGCCCTTAGTAATGGCACTCAGATCATTGTGGCTCAGGCCTTTGGTGCGAATAATTCACGCGCGCTTAAATCTGGATTCTGGTCGGGTCAGGTAGTCGGTATCTGTGTCGCCACAGCGGGAATCGCACTCATAGTTTTCTTTCGTGATGACATTATCAGTCGACTAACAGAAGATGCGGTGATTGCGGACAAGGCTGGCAGTTATCTTTTGGTGACGACTGTGCTGTTCTTAGGCCTTGCTGCTTCACAGAACATCAGTGTTTTTCTCTACGCAACAGATAACCCGAAGATTCCGTTTTACAGTAACTTGCTGGAACTACCGGTTAATGCACTGCTAAGTTATTCGTTAATATATGGTGTTTGGGGAATGCCTGAGTTGGGTGTCGTAGGTGCGGCTATTGGTAGCGCGGTTGCGGTACTTCTTCGTTGCGTTTATTTATCCTGTTATTTGTATTCAGAGAATTTTAGTTATCTGATCTCACCCGGCTGGTTCAATGGCAGTATCAAGAGTGCGGTCTTTACACACCTGAGTAATGCACTGCCGATTGCAGGTACTTTTGTCAGTATGAATTTCGCGTACACCATTTGTATGATGGTATACAGTCAATTAGAAATTATAGAATTTGCGGCATTTACCGTACTGTTTATCTGGTTGCGAGCCAGTGGCATGTTGGCGACGTCCTGGTCTCAATCGGTTGGCATCTGGGTAGGTCGTCTTATCGGTCAGGATAGTATGGGAGTATTGGGCAGGTTTGTGTTTAGAGCGTGGAAGATAGCAGTAGGTATAAGCCTGATGATTGCTGCCATCTACGCTATCACTCCCGCGCTGTTTGATGTTCTTTATCCGGGACTCGATGAGCAAACCATTGATGTAATTAGAAAGTTGCTGCCGCTGCTGGTTTTACTACCGTTGGTTCGTACTTCAAATACTGTTTGTGGCAATGTGCTCAGGGCCTCCGGTCAGGCAAACTACGCTTTTTTAGTTCACATTAGTGCTCAGTGGCTTTTCACCGTTCCAATGACTTTACTGTTTGTTTTGGTGCTTGAGATATCCGCGTTCTGGGTGTTCGCTATCATCTTTTTCGAAGAGATATTAAAATCGGTTCCATTTCATCTGCGAATACTCTCCGGTAGCTGGAAACACTATTCGCAAGCCTAGGCTTACACAAGATACACAGGTGTATTGGCAGTAAGATGGAATCACTATCAACTACAAAACTAAATCATCACGATGCTCAGATTTCAAAACAAAGTTGCCATAGTCACGGGGGCGGGTGAAGGCATTGGCCTCAAGATAGCCACCGAGCTCGCCGGTGCTGGTGCGCAGATAGTATTGAATGATCTCGATGCTGATAAAGCAGAAAAAGCTTGTGATGCTATTCATGCCAGCGGTGCTCGCTGTATCAGTATAGCTGGTAATGCTGCTGATCCGCATATAGTCAATAAAATGGTTCAAACCGCTGTTGATGAGTTTGGTCATCTGGATATTGCTGTTGCTAATGCTGGTATCACACGTTGGAGTAACTTTTTTGATTACAACACGGATGATTTAAACCAGGTACTCAATGTAAATCTGGTTGGTACCTTTTTATTAGCTCAGGTCGCAGCCAAACAGATGCGTATGCAGACATCGGGTGGAAAGTTATTGTTTATGTCATCGGTAACTGGTTATCAGGCTATAGAGTATCTATCTGCTTATGCTATGACTAAAGCGGCTATTCGTATGTTGGCCAAACAACTGGTCACTGAATTATCTCCCTATGGAATCAATGTCAATGCAATTGCTCCAGGTGCAACTGTCACTCCGCGTAATCTGACTGACGATCCAAACTATCGTGAAGTCTGGTCGAAAGTTACTCCAGTTGGATGCCCGGCATCTGTTGAGGATATCGCCAATGCTGCGTTGTTTTTATTGTCACCTGACGCTCGGCAAATAACCGGACAAACCCTTGTCGTTGATGGAGGCTGGACCGCTACCAGTCCTGTTCCGGCTTTGGATTTTGTTGAAAGCGAATAGTCTCTGTTCAGCAATAGCCTATCGGTACTTAGGTTGATTGTCTGATGAGGCACACTGTATTCTGAAATACAGAACTGATGTAACGGGCGTGGTTTATCGTTAG
>CAZQKJ010000606.1:0-2566 GCA_964593315.1 uncultured Granulosicoccaceae bacterium | reverse complement strand
CAGCTTAGGAGATTAGTCATGGCTAGAATGAAATTTCTTTGTGACGCCGAGCGCTGCATCGAGTGCAACGGTTGCGTTACTGCTTGTAAGAACGAGCACGAGGTTCCATGGGGTGTTAACCGACGCCGGGTAGTTACCATGGGTGATGGTGAAGTCGGTGCAGAAAGGTCGATATCGGTAGCCTGTATGCACTGTACTGATGCGCCTTGCCAGGCTGTATGCCCGGTGGATTGTTTCTACACCACTGATGACGGCATCGTGTTGCACGATAAAGACCTCTGCATAGGTTGTGGTTACTGCTTCTACGCATGCCCGTTTGGAGCACCTCAGTATCCGGAGCAGTCAGCCTTCGGTGCGCGTGGCAAGATGGACAAATGTACCTTCTGCGCCGGCGGACCTGCAGATGATCTCTCCAATGCTGAGTACGAAAAGTATGGTCGCAACCGCATTGCAGAAGGTAAGTTGCCTCTGTGTGCAGAGATGTGTTCTACCAAGGCTCTGATCGCTGGTGACGGTGATCAGGTATCGGACATCTACCGTGAGCGTATTACTCGCCGTGGTGGTAGACCAACTAACTGGGGCTGGGATACTGCGTACAAGCAGTAAACCAATGTCAGATTGAAGGCCACAATACGGCGGTCTTATGGGCCGCCGTATTGGTTTGAATTACATAGAAGCAGTAGTGTGGTAACTCAGATCAGCTGCTGGTTAACACTTCGAGTTTATGAGAGTGGGGAAGATGGAAAACACAATTCGATTTTTAGCGCTGGCAGGTATCGTAATAGCGATAAGTGCTTGTGATTCGATCGGTGGTAGCGGTGCTGTCGAGATGGCACCGGAAGCAGATGCTTACGAGTACAAGGGAGCGGTAGATCCGCTTACCAGTATTCCAGGGACTGAGAGAGCCGGTGATCTGGCAGCTCGGTTTGATCGTGTCCAGGGTCGTCAGTAGATCCAAAATCGATTCATTTGTTAATTGTCTTAAATTTTAGTTTTATGTTTTGGTAGCGGGTTGCAACTTTTGCAGCCGTTGTTCTACAGAACGTTGATTGCCAAACATCGGGGGATACATTAAATGAAAACAAAAGACCTGCCCAAAAATCATCCGGCTCGAGTCAGAAGACGCAAACGTATTGCTGTTTGGACGTTTGTTTTTATTATGGCGTCAGCCCTGGTCGCGCCATTTAGCGGGTTTTTACTCAGCGGTATTGATGGTGCGATAGCTCAAGAGCAAAAGGCTGATACTAATCCTCGTGCTGATTACTGGCGTGCAGTGAAAGGCGGTGTGGGAGGTTACAGCTCAATTAAAGGTCCGGAGACCGGTGTGCTCACCCAAAGTGCCGGAATCGACTGGGCTAATTTTCGACGTGGCCCGATTGTTAAATACGCCCCGATAGCCATTGGCGGGATGCTGTTACTTATCCTTCTTTATCACGTTATTCACGGCAAGAATCGTCTGACACATCGGCCATCGGGAATACTGGTGCAGCGTTGGTCGTGGTTTGAACGCTTGGTGCATTGGACGACTGCCATCTCTTTCATCGTGCTCGCTATAACCGGTATGAGTATGTTGCTTGGACGCACACTGTTGTTGCCACTGTTTGGCAAGCTTGAAGGTGGCAAGGCGGCGTACGCTGCCTGGGCGCAAATGTCCATTCAATTGCATAACATTATGGGGCCGGTATTGAGCGTCGGTATAGTGCTAATGATTGTCATGTGGATCTGGTTTAATTTTCCAGCCAAAGGTGACTGGAACTGGGTTAAAGCAGGTGGCGGCATGATAGGTGACAAACATCCCAGTGCCGGGCGTATGAATTTTGGTGAGAAAATCTGGTTCTGGATTATCTGCACTTTTGGCCTTGCAGTGGTATTTACCGGACTGGTAATGGTGGCACCGAGCTTTCCTTCACTCGAGGCAATGCTGCCCGTCGCGATCACTCGAGGCATGATGCAAGATGCGAATGTCTGGCATGTAGTTGCGGGAATCGTTTGGATGACCGTTGCAATTGGTCACATCTACATCGGTACTGCTGGTACCGAAGGTGCGTTTCAAGGTATGGCAACCGGTTATGTTTCTGCCGAGTGGGCTGAGCAACATCACAATCTCTGGTTCAATAAGCTGCGTCGTAAGGGCGAGGTATCTCACCGCCCTGATCGCTACGCGCGAGGGCACAACGCAATCCGGCAGCGTTCTTTATGATGCATTGACCGAATGCACGGTTTTATAAATAAAATGGCGGACGTCTGTCCGCCTTTTTTTTGTCTGCATTCTCTATAATGTACATCGCACCCCAAACAAGCGCCTCAGATGCAAAGCGACGCCAATTACGAATCCTTCCCGCAATCTGTCATTGATATGATGACAGCGGGAGGGTCCACCGTGACTTGCCTGCCAGTCAAGATTGAGTCGGCAACTGATAATGACTGGCAATCAGCGATATTTTTTCGACTGGGTGGAGAAGAATCCCAGGCTGATATTGCACTTCTGAAAGAACAGCAATCAGCACTTACAGTGGGAATCGAAACCGATTTGATTGAGCATGCCAATGCCACTGTGGTGCTGCTG
>CAZQKJ010000605.1:0-2573 GCA_964593315.1 uncultured Granulosicoccaceae bacterium | reverse complement strand
TCTGAGCTTGGCCTTTCTGCGGTGTCCAAACACAAGAAATCCGCTCGCACGGTTGGCGATGTACTGGGTAAGTACCATCCGCACGGTGACTCTGCCTGTTACGAGTCTATGGTGTTGATGGCGCAGCCATTTTCTTATCGTTATCCACTGATAGACGGGCAGGGTAACTGGGGCTCACCGGATGATCCAAAGTCTTTTGCCGCGATGCGCTATACAGAGGCGCGCCTGGCGCCAATGGCAAAGGTGCTACTCCAGGAACTGGAGCAAGGTACAGTAGATACCGTTCTGAATTTCGACGGTACGCTACAAGAGCCGACCGTCCTGCCTTCGCGGCTGCCGCATGTATTGCTGAACGGTACCACTGGAATTGCAGTGGGGATGGCAACAGATATTCCTCCGCATAACCTTCGCGAGCTCGTCGATGCCTGTGTGCACCTGTTGTCTAAACCAAAGGCGACTGTCACTGAATTGATGAAGTATGTCAGAGGTCCTGACTACCCGACTGCCGCAGAAGTGATTAGTACACCGGAGGAGCTCGGCACGATATACGAGACAGGCCACGGTAGTGTTCGTATGCGAGCGGTATACACCAAGGAAGACGGCAATATTGTGATCAATGCATTGCCGCATCAGGTATCCGGTTCTCGAATTATGGAGCAGATCGCAGCGCAAATGTTAGCCAAGAAACTGCCCATGGTTGATGACTTGCGAGATGAGTCAGATCATGAACAGGCAGTGCGTTTTGTGATTGTGCCCAGAAGTAATCGAATAGACATCGATTCTTTGATGGGACACCTGTTTGCGACCACTGATCTTGAGCGCACCTATCGAGTCAATCTGAATGTGATAGGCCTGAATGGCAGGCCGGAAGTTAAAAACCTGCCAAAGATGCTTAAGGAATGGTTGTCGTTCAGACTTGATACTGTGCGTCGTCGTCTCGAATGGCGGCTGGAGAAAGTAGAAAAGCGCCTGCATATCCTTGAAGGATTATTGATTGCCTATCTCAATATCGATGAGGTGATTGCGATCATTCGTAACAATGATGAGCCCAAACCAGTACTTATAAAGCGTTTTAAAATTTCAGATATCCAGGCTGAAGCTATTCTCGAGTTAAAGCTGCGCCATCTGGCAAAGCTTGAAGAAATGAAAATCCGCGGCGAACAGGATGAGCTTGAGGCTGAAAAGGCCGACCTTAAAAAGACACTCGGTTCTGCTGCCCGAATGAAAACGCTGGTCAAAAAAGAGCTGCTCGCAGATGCAAAAACCTATGGAGATGACAGGCGCTCGCCTATTGTGAGTCGTGATGCTGCTCAGGCTATGGATGTCTCCGACCTCATTCCGAATGAACCGGTTACCGTGGTATTGTCAGAGAAGGGCTGGATCAGAGCAGCTAAAGGCCATGAAGTTGACCCGGGTTCTCTAAATTATAAATCGGGTGATCAATATCAGGACTCGGCCAGAGGTCGCAGTAATCAGGCTGCAATGTTTCTCGATTCAACCGGCAGGGTGTACTCAGTCGCGTCACATGGATTGCCGTCGGCGCGAAGCCTGGGTGAGCCATTGTCCGGCAAAGTGAAATCACCCGACGGTGCTGTATTTGTGGGCGTCATGATGGGAGATCCTGAAGCCAGATTTTTGTTTGCAACCAGCAGCGGTTATGGATTTATTGGCACGCTGGGTTCTATGAGTACTCGTAATAAGTCAGGCAAGGCAGTACTCACAGTGCCGAAAGGTTACGGTGTTCTAACACCTCAACGAGTTAATGATCCCAAAACTGATCTGGTTGCAGCCATTGGTACTGATGGCAAGATGTTGATATTCCCGGTGACTGAATTGCCAGAACTTGCTAAAGGTAAGGGAAACAAGATTCTTGCTATTCCAAAAGCTTCAGGAAAAGAGGCCGTGAAATTGCAAGCTGTCAGGGTTATTCCGGCCAAAGGGGCGCTGAAAATCATCAGCGGCAAGCGTCACACAACGCTCAAGCGCAAGGATCTTGAGCACTATTATAGTGAACGCGGTCGGCGTGGTTTGAGTTTGCCACGCGGGTTTCAGAAGGTTGCCAGTGTGACGGTTGAATGACGATCTTGCATAACTCGCAAGAATGTCAATTAGTATGGCACCTTCTTGAAATCTAGCGAAAAAATCAACAGATACAGTATCATGAGTCGTTGATCGTGCAATTTGACGTAGCGACACGTTTTCTTCTACAGGGCTTTTAGTTATGGGTTATTTACTGTTTGTCATGCTGCCAGGTGTGGTGTTGTCAGGTCTGGCCTCAATGATGGTGAAAAACACCTTTAAAAAATATGAAACGGTAGGGACCACCAAGAACATGACTGGCGCTGAAGCCGCCAAGTTAATGCTTGAGCGTGCCGGTGTCACCGACTGCAAAATAGAGCCTATAGCCGGACGCCTCAGCGATCATTATGACCCACGGGACAAAACGCTAAGACTCTCTGAGCCGGTATACAACGCCCGATCAGTTTCTGCGATTGGTGTCGCCTGCCACGAGGCTGGTCATGCACTTCAGCATGCCACCGGATATAAGTTTCTACAGATGCGCTCAAAGCTTG
>CAZQKJ010000604.1:0-2590 GCA_964593315.1 uncultured Granulosicoccaceae bacterium | reverse complement strand
TGCCATGGCTGACACACCCCAAAACTCTGATCACACCAGTATCAAATTGCGCATTGACTACTGGAAGAATAAATCTAATCAGTCTCACTCTGATCACACTGACAGCATGCAGCCCAAATCTCTGATGCCCTTCGTTGGCAATCTGAGACAACCCGTGCCCCGTGGACTCTTTTTCAATTTGATTGACTACATTGAACTACTTGACTGGACTGGCAGAATCATTCGAGATGATAGGCGCGGGGCTATCTCTGAGTCTGCACCACCAATATTGCAAAGACTCGATATTTCTACGCAACACTGGATCGAACTATCAACTAACTTCGAGCAACGTTTCAAAGGCATTGCCGGATCTGCACAATCCATCAAAGCACTGTGTGCTCACTTCGGACTTACTCGGGTAGTTAATCGGAGTAACAGCCAGCTGCTATACGGATAACCGAATACAACTTAAATAATCTTTGTTCGTTTCTTTAGCCGGCAGAGTATCTCCTGTTCGTCGACATTATTTGTTGGGTATATTCGGTTGACTATTGACTCTTTTTGCTTGCTCTTTCTCTGTAGGTTACAAAAATCACCGCGTGCCCTTCTAAATAACTCCAAAAATAGCGCTACTCTATTGGTTATGTTCCTTTTTACAATGCCTGTCCTCGTTTTTGTGCGATTTTTCTTGTGGTTCTAGTCCGGATATAGTCCGACTAATATCCTGCAGCTCAGACCTGCCTACATCCCAGTCCGTAAGCCGTTGCGATAACTTGTCTTCAATAAGATCAACAGCGGCCTGCTCTTTTGAAGTTAGTTCAGGTTTGTAAGATGCAGGTATCTCAACAGCTTCAGCTTGCCCCTGTCTGTGCAACAGCCGTTTGCGCAAAAGCCGCGGAACCACCTAACCCATTCGCCATCATCGGCTGGAACGTTGGCGCTGCAAATCCACCCAGCACTCCACCAAATAGAGTCAACTATCATTAGGGGGCGCTAAATTCTCCGGAACAGGGGGCCGCCCGCGACGACCTTTACCATAACGCTCTGCCTTTAGCTCATCAGCCTTTTTTGCATCCCCATTCGTTTGATGAAGCGCTATTGCATCTGCTATCTCTGATTCACCTCTTTCTAACGCGAAAGCTAGTGCATCCATGTCTTTCATCATGTCGCCTGAGTAACTTACCTTTGTGTCAATTCCAGCATCAATTAGTAATTTGACGATTTCCACTGAACTACCAGTAACAGCCCCAAACAATGGATTTACCAGTGAATTGTTCGTATCCAATTCCACCTTGTGCTGCAAAAAAAACTTAACATTCTCTACTTTTCCAGATTGAGCAGCTCTAACAATTGGTGATTCTCCATCCTCTGACAATTCATCTTCATCCTCAGGATCTACTCGAATGCCAGGGTCAATTCCAAATTCCACCAGAGCTTTCAATGTAGTCACAGAGGATTTATTTGAAGCATAATGTAACCAAGAGCCAAACGGGGTTAGCAAGTCAATACTGCCTGGGTATTCGCTGAAAAGCGAACCGAGGCAAGCGATATCGTTTTCATCAATCGCTTTGGAAATCTTCGGGAATAATTCTTTGAGTTGCATCTGCTTGACTACCCCTTCGTTAGTTGCGCGGCTTTGTCGCCCGAAATTTTTAGCGATTCAATAATCTGTTCTCTAGTACCATCAATACTATCAATTTTCTCCAAGCGCTTCACAACCTTTTCCAACATGGCCTCGGTATGTTGTCCTGTTATATTCGGTGCCCATACTAGATTTTCTTTTCCATATATCGGATCGATCCCATGTTTCCGGAGTATTGCTTGTCCCTTTTGAACCAGCAGCTGCTGTGCTTCTCCCTTTCCAAACTTAAAAAGTATATGGTGAGCATGAACCGGCTTCACCATGTCAGCAGGTTTTGGGCCTATAAGTTTTGTATGATGTTTCCCGTATTCAAATTTGTTTATAGCTTCAACTGAATAATCCATCCCTTTTGTGATACCGTCTGGTGCGAAAGCGCCAGCTTTAATCAGTGCCAACTGCTCTTCTGTAGCGCTTCGGCGCAGACCGACATTAACCTTAGACTTAACAACTCCCAGATTTTCCTGCATACCTGATGGCAGATTATCAATCGCATCACTGATCCTACTGAGTACTGGCTCGACCTTTTTAGCGAACTCCGGACTGTCTGCGGCCATCTGTACGACGTTATCAATCGTCTTTGCCCAACCTCCCAACTTCCCTGCCTTTGCAAGATCCCCTATATAAGGAACCATACTCACGGCGGACAAACCCGCATCTAGCCACTTGCCTCTAACCAGCGACGTGATCGTGTTAGCACCATCCGAAATTGGTGTCGGGTCAAAGATCCCCACAATATCCAGACTCATTTGTGCCAGATCGAGATAAAGCTCTTTTTGCTCATCACTTAAACCAGAAGGTGTATCAATCCCATTTACGGTGTGCTCGTCTATCTTTTGAATTAACTTTGGTCCGAATGCATCGTAAACACGTTGCAACTGGTTTTTATCCAAGTCATTGGTCAGACTCTCAAAAAGCTCAACTTGCTCTGCATCGCTCAATCCACCGTTAAACCCATCAATCTCTTTACCC
>CAZQKJ010000603.1:0-2602 GCA_964593315.1 uncultured Granulosicoccaceae bacterium | reverse complement strand
CGTTCCGGGCGTTGCACCTGCGAATGTACTGGTCATCGGTGGTGGAGTCGTCGGTACCAATGCGATACAAATGGCCGTAGGGTTGCAAGCCAACGTGACAGTACTGGATAGAAGTATCACAAGACTACGTGAGTTGGATGCCCAGTTCGGTGGCAGCTTGTCTACCGTCTATTCTACCAAAGCAGCACTGGAGCATCATGTAGCAAACAGTGATCTCATCATCGGCGCGGTTCTGATACCAGGCGCCGCCGCACCAAAACTGGTTACAAGAGACATGCTAAAGACGATGCAAAAAGGTTCTGTACTGGTTGATGTTGCGATCGATCAGGGCGGTTGTTTTGAAACATCTAAAGCCACTACCCATCAGGAACCTACCTACATCGTTGACGACATTGTGCACTATTGTGTTGCCAACATGCCTGGGGCTGTGGCCAGTACTTCAGCACATGCATTGAACCATGCAACTCTGCCGTTCACACTGGCACTTGCAAATAATGGCTATCGGGAAGCCTGTTTGGCTGATCCTCACCTGATGGAAGGCCTGAATGTTCATCATGGAGTTCTGACCAACGGTCCGGCAGCACAGGCACTCGGCAAAGACTTCACTGCCCCTGAAACTGTGTTGAATTCTGAGGCCGCGGCATAACAGTAAGCGTTATACTGATGCTGGCCACGGCGCGCCGGCATCAGTTTAAATACTTCTTGAGCAGCGTTTTTGACTCCACTTTCTCAAGTGTTATTGCGTTGCACTGATTAAACTTCATAAAGTCTTTCAGACCGGACGCCAGAGCTTTATAAAAACGTTCACTTTTCAAATCGGTCTGCAACAACTTCACCCGCAACATACCGGTTTTCCGCTCCGCCTTGAGATCGGCACGACCAACTAACTTATCCTTATACAGTACCGGTAAGCAAAAGTAGCCATACTTGCGTTTTGCCTCCGGAACATAACACTCTATCTGGTAGTCAAAATCAAACACCGAGCGACACCGTTCACGTTGAATCACAAGGTTATCAAACGGTGACAATAAACACGCTTTGTTGCTTACCCGATAAGATTGTTCAAGACGTTCCGGGTCTGCATAAAACTGATCGCCTGCAGAATTTTGTATCAAAACCAGTTTTTTCTGATCCTGCAAAGCACTGATACATTCCGCTACAGCATGACGCAGTGGCTTACCGCGGCGCAGATAGGTGAAGGATTTCTGATGACAAAAACCATGCGCACGCAGGTTGGTGTTGATCAGATGACTGGCTTCTTCATGGGCATCCGGTGTGCTGGTGTCAACATGCTCCGGCAACCACCTTTCTGTTAGATCATAGCGTTTCTGGAATCCTTCACGGCCGACCACTGTAAGGTCACCCTGCATAAAAAGTTTTTCCAGCGCTTGCTTGGCAGGTTTCCAATCCCACCAACCGGTATTGCCACTTCGGCTGTCTTTAAAATCCCGGGCCATTAATGGGCCTTCAGTTTCAATTCTTTTGCGCACGGATCGAATCAGTTTTTTGTCAATGTTGTCGAACCAGTGTTTTTCACCAGCTCTTATCGCATTCATTCTCGGTAGCGCATAACGAAAATCACGCAAAGGTAGAAACGCTGCAGCATGAAACCAGTATTCAAAAATTTTCTTCTGCTCAACCAATCGGGCAAGGTGTTCCGGTTGATAGCCTTTCATACGATTCCACAACACGTGGTGGTGCGCACGTTCGACTACAGAAATGGTATCGATCTGGATGTAACCAAGATGTGCGACCGCATCGGCAACTGCAGATACACCGGCACCAAAGGATGCTGAATGCAACAAACCCTGTTGCGACAGTGCAAGTTTGCGCAGCATGGTATCGGCGACAACAGGTGGCAACGCGTTTCTCTTTCGAGCGACTTTCTTCTTTTGAATCACTGTTTCTGAATCCAATGAGTCGATCAACCGTAGCTTGACTCAACTGCCACAGAATGACGGAAAAGGTACAATACTATAAAGACGAAATAACAACCTATCGAAACAGGCAACCTGATGATCCACGTATTTGGCTCCATCAACATAGACTACTCGGTAAAAACCGCACATCTGCCAAAACCCGGGGAGACGGTAGCCGGCCAGAGTCTGATACTTACCCCCGGCGGCAAAGGCGCGAACCAGGCGCTGGCGGCACGGCGCGCAGGGGCCATGGTGAGCATGCACGGTGCAACTGGTTCAGATAGCGTTGCCGATAATGCTTTGTCGCTATTGACAGCAGACGGGGTCGATCTATCACGGGTTAAAAAAGTAGCAGGACCCACCGGATGTGCATTTGTATTTGTCGATGACAACAGCGAAAACCAGATTGTTATCATTTCTGGCGCAAACGCCGAGGTCACTCCTGCTGACGCGAGCAGCATCAGCTACAGAAAAGATGACATTCTGTTGCTACAACTGGAATGTCCGATAGAAAGTGTTATCACAGCAGCTTCTCATGCTAAAAAGAACAAAGCCAAAGTGATTTTGAATACCGCACCATATCAATCAATAGATAAAGCAGTATTTAAAACTATCGACTACCTCATCATAAACGAGACAGAAGCGCAGCTTCTGGCCAGTGACTTAAAGCTATCAGATAATCG
>CAZQKJ010000602.1:0-2607 GCA_964593315.1 uncultured Granulosicoccaceae bacterium | reverse complement strand
AGATGATCTGCCTGGCCGCGCTCCATGCCTGAAACAAAAAAAACAGGATCTCGCCAGATATTCCAGCTGACTGTAACATTGCCTATAGAAAGTGGCGGTCTTACTACAACTGATACAGTAAACTAGTCGTGAACTGAAGGAGCACTCATGGGTTGCCAATACTTTGAACCAACAAACGGTGGTGCCAGCAGCTATACCGTTGCAATACCAAGACTGACATTTGGCCGTGGCACACTGGCAGAGGCTGGTGCACGCGCAGCATCCCTTGGAATGAAAAAGGTCGTGCTATTCACCGATGCGATACTGCAAAGCGGTCCCTTGGTTGATACGGTACTTCAATCCCTGAAAGCTCATAATATCAGCGTTGATATCTTTTCGGATATTCGTATCGAGCCTGACGATGACTGTGTCATGAATGCGGCTGGCATGCTGCAATCTGTCAATCCTGACGGAGTCATTTCGGTTGGTGGTGGCTCGGTAATAGACACAGCCAAAGCTGCACTGTTAATCGCCGCACACGGTGGTCACATCAGGGAGTACTTTGCTCCACCAATTGGAGATGGAAAACCGGTGCCAGGCCCTGTGCTGCCACACATTGCCTGCGCTACTACTTCTGGCACTGGCAGTGAATGTACTTCTATTTCAGTTATACGTATTAACGAGCTGAATACCAAGTTCGTTGTTGCGAGCCCGCACTTGCTGGCTAATATTGCGATTGTTGACCCGGTGTGCTGCGACAGTTTGCCGGGCAATGTAGTGGCATCAACCGGGTTTGATTTGTTATCTCATGCACTCGAGTGTTATACCGCACGCGCCTATACAAAACATTTGCAAATAGCAGATCCGAATGCAAGGCAACTTATCCAGGGTGCGAATCCGTTCAGTGACCTGAGCGCACAAAAGGCACTGGAGATAGCGGGACAATATCTTGCGCGAGGTGTGGCAGACAATACAGATACCGAAGCCCGTGACAACCTGATGTGGGGTGCAACACTTGCCGGTATTGCGTTCGGTAACTCTGGTACTCACCTGCCGCACGCAATGTCTTATGGCGTGACCCATCTGATGCGTGATATCACTACCACAGACTACCCGGTTGCCACTCCTTTTATACCGCATGGCATCAGCGTTATTGTCAGCGCACCTGCAATTTTTAAATACACAGCAGAAGGTGCACCGGAAAGACACCTGGAAGGTGCCGGTTTTTTAGGCGCTGACGCCAAAGGCGCTACCAGAGACGATGCCGGAGAAGTGTTATCCAAACGCCTGATAGAACTGATGCGCGATACCCACATACCCAACGGGCTCAGTGGTGTTGGTTTTGAAAAAGATCATGTAAAGGCACTGGCCGAATCATCGTTCAGACAACAACGCGCTATTGCAAACGCACCTCGGGAATCCAATTTGGTGGATCTTGAAAACATGTATAACAGCGCTTTGAGTTATTGGTGATTTTCTGGCAACACCAACAGTCTGCACAGCAGATTTGCCGCTAACCACAGGTTAGAGTTTTGCGCTATCTCTCGATGCAATCAACTGATGCCAACGGTGCAGGTTGTGATACTCGGCAGGTGGCTCGAGCTTGATCCACCTGGCAAACTCAACCGTGATGTAGGCGGTGATATCTGCGATGCTAAAATCATCACCTGCAAAAAATTCACGCTGATCGAGCTGTTGGTTTGCCCAGTCGAGAAAGTACTCTGCACGCGTTCTACCCCGCTCAACCAGAGCTTCGATTTGAGCATGCTCACGAGCTCCGGTGAGCGCGTTGTTTTTAAACGCTTTGGAGCGGTTGCGAAATGACTCCCCCACCGCCAGAAACCCTTCCTGCTCGATTCGCCAGTCGAGGTCGGCAATGACACCACGCTCTGTGGCATTCGTGCCCATCAGAGCCGGGGTCGGGTACGCTGACTCCAGATAGTGACAAATTCCGTGGGTGGAATTCAGCACGGTGCCATCATCGAGCTCAAGCACAGGCACGGTGCGGTAAGGATTGAGGCTTGCGAATTCTGCCGAGTGCTGTTCCCGCTCAGCCAGATTCACCTCCACCACCGGAATTTCAAGCTGTTTTTCGGCGATGAACATTCGAACCCGCCTGGGACTGGGAGCGGTGGCGCAGTCGTAGAATTTCATCATCACTCCAGTTATACAAGCGGTAATCAGAACCACTGAGGTTTTTCGGCTATTCACCGGTAGTACATCTATTATCCTATACTCTGTGCATTCGCTGTTGCTAATTCGATTTTACCGGCAGGCTCGATGAGGCAGGCCCTCACCGGAATACTTGCAATTACACTGGCACAGGTAAACTCCTACCCGGAATTATTGTCCTACAGCGGCACTTTACTCCCACCACTTTCAGGATATTCATGAAAAAGCTATTACTGGCCACACTGATCACCGCCGCCTGCCCTGCCGTTTTCGCAGAGGCCAATCTGGACGACGAAACTGACAAGCTCAGCTACAGCCTGGGCATGCTGCTTGGCGAGCGGTTCACGAAGCGCTTTGGTGACATCAACTACGAGGTATTGATGGAAGGCCTGAGCCTCGCACATGAGGGCAAGGAAACCCAGCTGACCCCGCAGGAAGCGCAAACCATGCTGCAGG
>CAZQKJ010000601.1:0-2610 GCA_964593315.1 uncultured Granulosicoccaceae bacterium | reverse complement strand
AGGTTGAGTATGCAGCTGTGAAAGACGCAAACCGCAAGCAGGGATAAGAAGGTAAGCAGGCGGACAAGTTAGAGCGTGTGGTGCTGGGTATCACCAAGGCGTCGCGGGTAACAGATGCGATGATTTCGGTGGCGTGTTTGGTGGAGACCGAGGGTGTATTCACGGAGGCCGCTGTACGTGGTTCGGGTGATGAGCTGCGCGGGTTAAAGGAAAATGTCATCGTTGGTCGATTGATTCCTGCGGGTACCGGGCTCGCATTCCACAAGGAGCGCAAGGAAGGTCGAAGCCAGAAGTCACTCGATGAATCATTGGCTGCCGCATTAAATGCGACAGAAAGTGAGACAACCGATACGCCATCTGATGGAGAATCGGTGGAGCAGCCGGTATAACTAGCGCCCGTCCATAAACAGGCTCTACTGCGGACCAGCCAAGCACGCGATCTTTTGCCGACCATATGTAGTTATTTAGAGTGACTAAACGCCTACATATGGTAGACAAAATCTCACGTACTTGGATGATCCTCGCTACGCCCCTGTATATGGATGGACACTAGCTTGTTAAATTGTTGACAATCGGTAGAGCTGCCAATTAAACTTGGCGGCTACCTGCGTCAAGTGCCTCCGCACTTGACGCTTTTTATTACGTCAGCAGCAATTATCAAGTCGCCGGCTTTACACAAGCACAGGGGTGGTCTATACGACTGCCCTAAACAGCGTTATTTGGCCGAGGCATCGCGATTAGGCCAAAAGAGCGCAAGATTAGGTAAGAATCAGCGTTACTAGGTAGCGTTACCGGGCCCGAACGGGTCTTTACAGGATTAGAATGGCAACGATAAATCAGCTCGTCCGGAAGCCTAGAAAGCGGAAGGCCGAAAAATCGAATGTACCGGCGTTGGAAGCATGTCCGCAGAAGCGCGGTGTGTGCACCCGTGTTTACACAACAACGCCAAAAAAGCCGAACTCGGCCATGCGTAAGGTAGCGCGTGTTCGACTGACCAACGGTTTTGAAGTCACCTCCTACATTGGCGGTGAGGGCCACAACCTGCAAGAGCACTCGGTTGTGCTTATTCGCGGTGGCCGTGTGAAAGATTTGCCTGGTGTTCGCTACCACACGGTTCGTGGAAGCCTGGATACCCAGGGTGTGGAAAGCCGCCGTCAGGGCCGCTCAAAGTACGGCGCCAAGCGTCCTAAGGGTTAAGAGAAAAGATTCATGTCTAGACGTAGCGAAGCGCCAAAAAGAGAAATTCTGCCGGATCCCAAGTACAACAGTGTGCAGTTGACCAAGTTCGTCAACATGCTCATGTACAGCGGAAAGAAATCCGTGGCTGAGAAAATCATGTATGGCGCTCTGGATGTAATGAAAGAAAAGAAGGGCACTGAAGCACTCGAGATGATGGAGCTTGCTTTGGAGAACGTGAGCCCGGCGGTTGAGGTTAAATCCCGACGTGTCGGTGGTGCGACCTATCAGGTGCCAGTCGAAGTGCGTCCGGTGCGCAGAACGGGTCTTGCGATGCGCTGGATTATTGAGGCTGCCAGAAAGCGCGGTGAAAAATCCATGACTTTGAAGCTGGCCGGTGAGCTGCTGGATGCAACCGAGAAACGCGGCGCCGCTTGTAAAAAGCGTGACGATGTACATCGCATGGCTGATGCGAACAAGGCGTTTGCTCACTACCGCTGGTAGGTGAGTGAAAGTCTGCGGGTCCTATGGATTTAGTTTGTGGCAAGGTCAACGCCCATAGAGCGATACCGGAATCTCGGTATCATGGCCCACATCGATGCGGGCAAAACCACGACAACAGAACGCGTTTTGTTCTACACCGGGGTTTCGCACAAAATAGGTGAAGTCCACGATGGCGCGGCCACGATGGATTGGATGGAACAGGAGCAGGAACGCGGAATAACGATTACTTCTGCGGCCACTACATGCTTCTGGAAAGGCATGGACGGCAGTTTTGATGAACACCGTATCAATATTATTGATACGCCGGGGCACGTAGATTTTACGATCGAAGTTGAGCGATCATTGCGGGTTCTGGATAGTGCGGTAGCGGTCTTCTGTGCTGTAGGTGGTGTTGAACCACAATCAGAAACAGTCTGGCGGCAGGCAAATAAGTACAACGTACCCAGACTTGTGTTCGTCAACAAGATGGATCGAGCCGGTGCTGATTTCTACCGTGTTATCGAACAGATTAAAGAGCGATTGGGTGGTAACCCGGTAGCGATTCAAGTGCCGATTGGTGCTGAAGACAACTTTGAAGGCGTGGTCGACCTGGTAAAGATGAAGGCGATCTACTGGGATGATGCTTCCAAGGGTGTCAGCTTTGAAGAACGTGATATTGCCGATTTAGGTGACGAATCGTTGTTTGAGATTTGCACTGAATATCGCGACAAAATGGTTGAAGAGGCGGCTGATGCCACTGAGGAATTGACGGAGCAATACCTCGAAAACGGTGATTTAACACAAGCGCAGGTGCTGGAAGGGCTGCGCATTCGATCCATAGCTGGCGACATTGTCGCAGTAACCTGTGGATCAGCTTTTAAGAACAAGGGTGTGCAGGCAGTGCTCGACAAGGTGGTCGAACTGATGCCTTCACCGATTGATGTTCCCGCT
>CAZQKJ010000600.1:0-2612 GCA_964593315.1 uncultured Granulosicoccaceae bacterium | reverse complement strand
CCGTAAGCACGTGCAACACTGACATCTAGCGGTAATGGATTGAAGGTAGATTCGGCACGTTGCAATTGTTCTTGGCGGCGAGCTCGAATATCTGGATCCTTGGCGGCCGCTGGTCCTGCTGCGAGTTCAGCAAGTGTGACTGCACTAATCGCGAATCGTTTTGGCAGCTTGTCCCGAGACAGTATGCCTAAATCGATGACTACCGAAGTATCCAGTAATCCGTCGTCATTAGAATCAGCCACGAGGAAGAAAGTCCGGATCGCCAATCAAGTCTAGATCGTCCCTGAGCGACTGTAGATCGATTCCGGGTGCGTCCGCAAATGCCTCCAAAGCTACTTGTGCATCGACGAATCGACCACGACGAAGCGGCACCAGCTCCGCGACAGGTACGCCATTACTCGTGACGGTTATGCATTCCCCATCTCTTACAGCACGAAGCACCTCTGCGCTGTCATTACGGAGATCCCGCTGACTAATTTCTCTGTTCATGGGATCAGTGTAGCACATGGTGCTACACTCTCTCAAACAACATTAAAACGAACCTTCTGCGGAGAGTGTAACTGAGCATCACCGGGCGTCGCAGAGGTGCCCGAGTACTAAACCCGCTCGCGCGGTATTCCCTTCGAATAGATCTCACCACAATTTAATATCAGATTTTCGTTTTAGAAAATCAAAATGAGCCTGCCCCCTGCATCTGTTGTGTTTCCTACAACATAACATTTACAAGGAACAGTCCCATGAGCAAGTCTAGCAAACCTGTCAGCCCTTTGCGTCAGCGCATGATCGACGACATGACCATGCGTAAACTTAAACCTGCCACGCAAGCAGGCTACATCAGAGCCGTTAGACGGTTAAACGAGTTTCTTGGCTTTTCACCAGCTAAAGCAACTGCTGAAGATTTGCGGCTATTTCAGCTACATCTATCTGAAACAGGAACTTCTTCCGGAACAATAAACATCACCGTTACCGGCTTACGGTTTTTCTTTGAGACCACACTGTCTAAACCTGAAGTGGCCAAAAAGATTACCAGCGTTCACGAACCCAGACGACTGCCGGTAGTTCCAAGCCGTGAAGAGGTGGCGTTACTAATCGATAACGCAGGATCAAGAACCGGACTATTGCGCTAACCCAGTACACTGCTATCCATACATTATGACCCCGCCCCAGGCCTATCCTCGCTTACTCCAGATCGTGATGGTGTTGTTTCGCTGTATTGTTTGCATAAAGAGCTGGTACTAAGGATAAGCGCGAAGAAGATCAGATGTGACCACTTCAAAACTTCCAAAAAAAAAGCGCCGCCTCGTGTGAGACAAGCGCTTTCATCATCCTGGGATCGAGTCTAGTTCTGTACAAAACAATAGAACAAACCATCACCACCCGTTGCTTGCAGATCAGATTGACCACACCCGAGCGATGGGTGAGCAGTACTGAAAGAGTTGGGATTAATAACAAAGTCTATTAACGGTCCGCTTCTATCGTGATGACCAACAGTTGCAGAGCCTTCGCTACTGTTACTGGTCCAGTTGCTGCAGTTGTTATCTGCGGCTGCTGTTGATGCCAGCCCGTCAAGCTCCGTGCCTGTCAGAATATCGTGCCTGTTAGGCATATTGCCGCGCCCGGTAACGGTGTTACCGTTCTCTGTGATCGCGGTCAAGCCGTTAAGATTGCTACCATCAGACAACAAATCGGCGGTATCACTTGCTACCTGGACGCCATCTGCGTTAACCCATGGTCCTGAACCTATGCGATCGATAGCATTAACACCATCAGGTCCAGTTGTGCTCAAGTAGGCCCGCCACTCTGTGGACGTGGCTCCAGCGGCCGCTGCCAGACTTCCACAGTGAACATCAGCTCCAGCCAAGCCACCCAGATTGCCACCATCACCTGAACCTACGCTGGTCACGAAAAAAGTCATATCGGCTCTGGTCTCTGGCGTATCTTCAGAATCCAGTGCGCTAATCACGATGGCGTTTGGAAGCTCACCATCAGAATCGCATCCTGCAACTATTATCGCAGTTGCTATAGACATTGAAATTAAAAGTGGTGTTTTAAAGAACATGTTTATCCCATTGATTAAGTGTTGACGAAACAGTTGAAATTGATAGTTGCAGAGGCACTGAGCCTGTGCTGCTCCCGGGTGTCATATTGCGAAAGATCCAACACTGTATATTTGCATCAGCATCGGTCTCTGCAGTCTTGCGAAATACTTCCAACTGCTACAACCTTGTTTGTAATAAAATTTGAGTTGGCGAGTTACTGAGCTGCTACCATTTCTGCCTGAATTTCTAGCTTCACTTCATCACTGACGAAGGGAGCGCTGGCACCAAGATTCCACTCAGACCGTTTAAGACCGCCCACCGCGCTGATACCAACAATTGGCTTTTTGCTACGCGGGTGCAGCATAGCTGCGTTAACAGTCACAACCATCATCACTGGCTTTGTTACGTCTTTAACAGTTAAGTCACCAGTGACGTTAAATGTTCCATCAGCGTTAGCAATCATCTCCGTACTGTTAAAAGTAATTTTCGGGTTATTAGCAGCATCAAACCACTTTTCGCCTGTGATGTGTTCGTGCCAGATTTCGGAACCTGTATCAACGCTATCAGTAACAA
>CAZQKJ010000599.1:0-2613 GCA_964593315.1 uncultured Granulosicoccaceae bacterium | reverse complement strand
GGGCTTTGTACTCTTTGATGAACTGCCGGACAAGTTTACTTTATCAGGTGCTGCAATAATAATTGCCAGTGCGATCTATCTGCTGCATCATGAAACCCATGCCGCACAAAAAGCCAAGACATAGATTTGCAGCTCACTACACTGCTCAGTTACCTATCGCGACAACTGTGACTCTCTGCACAATGCTGCTAATCTAAAAAAACCGTGTGCCATCTTGGAATAAGGAATAGCGATAAAAAAAGTGGCGACCAGCGCCAAATGAACAATCAACATTGCGCCAGCCACGAGCGTGCCTTTACCCCAGTACAGTAGCAACCCCGTTACTGCAACCAGTAACAACAAGGCACTAAACGTATATTCAGCATAGTGCCTTTTTTGCGAGCCCAATAATCTATCCGCCTGACCTTTAAGATAAATCAATGCAATACACCCAACCGACAAGAGCAATCCTCCACTCACACCGAGCAGCTTGGGCAGACTGAAAAACGGGTATGGTGCAGGACTACCGAGTAAGTAGTGATAGATAGTTGCCACTGAAGTACTCATAAAGCACAACAAAAAACCATACATGGCCGACTGATGAGCCCAACGTCGGGTGGTGGTATATCGCTCGCCGGATTCATAGTTACATCCCTGGCCCTGACCACCATCCAGTTGTCTCATAGTTGCGGCCGCCTTAAATGCATGCTGCACATCAGAAAGTGTAAGTGACGTACCACCAATTGATTTCCAATAGCGTCTAACACCTGCGGCCAGAGCAATCAGCGGCAACACAAAGAGCGGCATAAATACCAGTACCATAGTGTTATGGCTGATTGAGCTGTAGAACGGCACCGATGACAACCATGGTGCACCTGCTCCCGCGCTGAAAACCACAATAAACAGCACCACCAAAGCCACATAAGGCCACACAGATCGCTGCATGGTGCGCGTAACTGCCTGCGGCCAGACATGCTGCTCCCAGCTTTGCGCTCGAATATTAGCGAGCAAGGCCGGTATATTCAGGGCAAACTCATGCGGCTCTGTATACTGACAAGCGTAGTAACAGCCACGGCAGTTATGGCACAGATTGGCCAAATGAGAGACTACGGGTTTGTCAAAGGTTCGGTGCTTCGTTATTTCTTTAAACGCACCACAATAACCTTCGCAGTAGCGGCAGGAAGTACAAATGCCTAGTTGCCTCTGCGCCTCGGCATGATCAATAGTAAGGCTATAATTAACCTGAGACATAACGTGCCGCCTGTTGTCCTGCGATTCTTCCAAACACGGTGCCTATAGTCATACCGAATCCTGCAAGATAACCTTCACCGAGTATGTTGCCAGCCATAATTTCACCGGCTGCCCATAGGTTATCTGACTGATTGCCAGCAAAGGTAATACGGGCTGTCTCATCGACATTGACACCGAGATAAGTAAACGTCACACCGGGACGCAAGGCATACCCGTAGTACGGTGGTGTATCTATCGGTCTTGCCCAGTTGGTTTTTTCAGGTGTTAAGCCCTTGGTGCCAAGATCGTCCAGTTCGGTTGGGTGAAATTCTCCAGCACTACAGGCGCTGTTAAACGATTCAATCGTGGCAACCGAGTGTGATGGTGGCAGACCCAGCTCAGATGTGAGTTCTTCAAGCGTTTGACAGCAGGTTGCCGGAAACACTGAAGGCATAAAGAGTTCACTGGATTTGGCATCAACGATTGCATAGGCCACCTGATCCGGTTGAGCTGCAACCAATCGTCCCCAGATCGCATAGCGTTTGGGCCAGACGTCTTCACCTTCATCGTAGAAGCGTTCACCGTGTTTATTCAGTACCACTGCAAACGGCACACAATCCAGTCGGGTCACTATGCCGCCATCGTACTCCGGCGCGCGGCCATCGATTGCCACCGCATGGCACTGCGCAGGGTCACCAATCGAATCGGCGCCATGATCGAGCATCTTTCTTAACACTTCACCCCGGTTGTACGGTGTACCACGAATAAGAAAGTTCCTGGCAGCGTCCCCCCAGGCATCGGCAAGCCACTCTTTGTTAGCCTCAAATCCACCAGATGCGATCACGAAGGCCGATGCCCGAAGATACTGCTGTGCACCCTGTATCTCTACCAGCACTCCATCGCAACGATTGTTCTCTATATGGATATCGGTAACCGTGGCGTTGTAGTGAATTTGTACACCCAGATCTTCACAGCGTTGATAGTAAGCGTTAACCAGGGCCTTGCCACCGCCAAGAAAAAACGCATTAGTGCGTGACAACGATAGCGTGCCAGATAGTGAGGGCTGAAAGATCACTCCCTGTCTGGTCATCCATTCGTAACTCTCGGGTGCATTGCGAATCACCTGTTTAGCCAATGCCTCATCGGTTTTGCCTTTGGTAACACGCAACAAATCATCGTAAAACTCCTCAAGCCCGTACTGACCGGATAATACACCCAGAGACTCCTCGTGAGAGCAACGAAAGTTTCTTGTATGGCGGCTGTTGCCACCGCGATAAGGTATCGGAGCACGCTCCAGTAAAATCACTTTGGCCCCTGCTTCTGCGGCACTGATTGCAGCACAGAGTCCGGCGTTACCGCCCCCAATCACTACAAGGTCTGCAGCCAGCTCTCCATGCCCAGGTG
>CAZQKJ010000598.1:0-2625 GCA_964593315.1 uncultured Granulosicoccaceae bacterium | reverse complement strand
CTGAAATGCAGGGTTTTTACCAACCTGGTAAGCACCACCAGTCATATCGCAATCAAGAATACCGGTGGCAGCAGCATCAAAAGTTTCTGCAGCTTTTACAACCGCACCGGCGTAAAACATTTCTATTTCAATGTCGCCGCCAGACATGGTAGTTACATCATCAATAAATTCAGCGGCTAATTCACCCGACAGGGTTTCTGTAGCAAAGTGAGTCTGGATGCGCAGCTTGGTTTTGTCTTGCGCCTGAGCTGTCCCCATAGTTAGAGCAAGTGCGATTGCACTGGCTGTAGCCGCTGCGGATGTTTTCTTAAACATTTTGTCTCTCCTAATGAGCTTTTCAATTTTGGCAAAAAATAAAGGTGCCATTCCTCCCGTCTCCAGGGCTCTCTGTGTATCGAAAGTCCGAGAATCGAAATCTCTGCTTCTCTGTGTCCTGCAATGCTTTTCTTGCTGCCTCGCGGCGAGTGGCGCCGAGAGGCATTTCCATACTACCTGCATTAACTAGTCTTACCAAGTTTGTGTTCACTAAAAAAGAGCCGTGAGCGACGTTTATTCACGAATGCGTCGAGTTTGGCAATAATCAGCTCCCGCGTAGGTGCGAAATGGCTTTGGGACTCGAGGCATCTGGCGCCATCATTATTCAGATCCTGCACGATCTGCAACTGACATCGCCCGTGATATGTTTGCTAGCCCTGAATTGAGGTGCTGTTTCAGCGCATGGGAGCATGCTGCCCCATCTCTTTTTTTTAGCGCTTTTATGATTGCTCTGTGTTGACGCATTGTTTCCGGACGGTTGACCCGCTCTCTTGAAGATATAAACCGTGCGCGCCAGAGTTGTGAGTTGTAGCTTTTGTGTGTGCTAATCAAAGGCTCATTGTTAGACGCTTTAACAATGGATTGATGAAATTGCATATCGAGTTCAAAGAATGTTAGCAGTTCTGAGTTTTCAGTTTTTTTCCGCATGCTAGCTTCTATATCGCTAATGTGTTCTATCGCCTTGTCTGTCGCATGGGTGCAGGCGAGCTCACCTGCGAGTGATTCAAGTGTTCCGAGTACCTCTAACAAATCTCCAAGCTTTGCGATTGTCGGGTTTGCCACTCGTGGTGGTCGGTTGGGTTCTATATCGACCAGACCTTCGGCTGCCAGTATTCGCAAGGACTCACGCAGTGGTGTTCTGCTGACGCCGAGCGCTGCGGCGGTTTCTCTTTCTGGAATAGCGGCACCTGGTGCAAGTTTTTCTATTAACACCAGCTTGCGTAGTTCGTCAGCAATCTGTTCAGAGAGGCTTACCCTGGCTATTGGTTTGACGTCTACCGAGAAATCCAGCACCTCTGAGTTAGTCGATTCCATTACGCTACGCCTGTCATTCGATGATTCTGAACTGATCGAGATGCGTATCGTCTAGTTCAATACCCAGACCCGGCAGGTTGTCATCTAATTGAAGGTATCCGTTTTTGGCTTCCGGATCGCCCTTAAAAATGTAGTAAAATAGCTCGTTGCCTATTTCTATGTCATAGACTGGAAACCACTCACTCATCGGGCAGTTAAAGTTTGCCATTGTCATGTGGTAGTTATGCATCTGGCCGGCATGCGGGATAACGGGTACCTGATAAGACTCTGCAAGTGCGTTTATTTTTTGTGCGGCTGTAATACCGCCAACACGGTTGGTGTCATACTGGATAACGTCACACGCTTTGTTTTCCAATAACTGTTTAATTCCCAACAGTGAGAATTCGTGCTCGCCACCCGAGATGGGTATGGGGCCGCGGTTCAGTTCTGCGTAGCCTGCTATGTCATCGGCTATAACCGGTTCTTCAAGCCAGCGTGGTTGGTACTTTACAAGTTTAGGGATGATGCTTTTGGCGTAGTTGACGTTCCAGCCCATGTAGGCTTCGAGCATTAGGTCGTTGTCTTCACCGACTACTTCACGCACTGCTGCTACGCGCTTCAGGTTTTCTCTTACTCCCCTGGTACCATCCTTTGGCCCGTAACCGAAACGACTCTTGAACATGGTGAAGCCCTTGTCCAGCCACTCCTGTGCTTCGCTTTGCATGACGTCAATATCATTGGCGTATAGTTTTGAGTAGTAGCAGGGGATTTTGTCTTTCGTTCTACCGCCGAGCAGCTTAAATACAGGTTTGCCTGCTAGTTTGCCCATTAAATCCCAGATGGCGATATCGACTGCGGAAATTGCTGTCATGCCAACGCCGCGTCGACCCCAGGCGTGGGTGATGCGATACATTTTCTCCCACAGATAAGCATTGTCGAACGGGTCGTGGCCAATCACCAATGGTGCGAGGTAGCGATCAATAGTTTCTTTTATCAACGGCGGGCACAATGCCGCGTTGCCAATGCCAATTGTTCCGTCGTCAGATTCTACTTCACAGACCAGCCACTGGTGAAAACGGAAAGACTCCATGTTGTCTCGGCCGCTGCCGCCCATCTCAGGCAGTGGGTCTGAAGCGTTAGTACAGAAGTTACCTAACGGGGGTACGGTTTTGCCGGTCCATTCGTACAGTTTGGTCTTAACGGACGTTATTTTTGCCATAGTTATCGGTACTTGGAACGATGTTTTAGGCCAATCATTGTTCTGTATGTTGCCGTGTCTGTGCTTGGGTATAAGGC
>CAZQKJ010000597.1:0-2626 GCA_964593315.1 uncultured Granulosicoccaceae bacterium | reverse complement strand
AGATGATAGTTATCATCAATAACCGTATTCAACGGATGCGCCTGATAGCCCGAACCGATCCCTACATTTAAAACAGTACTGCCATTATATTTTGACAGTGTCAGATCTGGTGAATGATAAAAGCGCCGGGTACCAGCGGGGTCACCCGATTCACCCAATCTCGCAATGACTCCACCATCTGCTATGTCTGCACCGGTACTGCCGTCATTGTGAATATCAAAACGCCAAACCTGCCCCCCCATATCACCAACATAAAGTTGTGATGCCAGTCCATCACCGTCGCCATCAACCACGCTGATGTCAGACGGAATACTATATTGCATATCGGCAAATGCTTTAATGTTACCACCTGCATTTGAAGGTGCTTGCGCACTCCAGAGCACCTCTCCGTCAAGCGCATCGACTATGTAGATAGCCCGGCCGATACCGTCTGGTTCGTAGGTGCTCTTTTGGTCCTGAGATTCATCGTAACCACCCGCGAATATCAGCACCTTTTTTATCTCGTCCCCGTATTTTATTGAGGACAGTATCGGTTTTGACCACGCCTGGCCCAGCTCGGCAAAGGCAACCGGGTCGCTTTCCGGAATACTGAACATGAACTCCGGAGCATTCCTATTACTGATATCAAGCGCAAAGTAGTTGGAACCACCACGACGCATGCCCGCGTACAGGTAGGCTTTTTCACCATTGTCAAAATCTACTATGCCATCATCGTCACCATCTTCAACCCATAGACTCAGATCACCATCAAGGCCATATACTTTGTCGTCAAAAGCCTTGTTTTCGTACAATGCGTTCACATTGTCTACCAGTGATGGCGGCATGTATGCATACTCTTCAACACCAGTGCGAGAATTGATCGCGTGCAGAAAACCTTCATTGGTGCCTACATAGACCACCGAATCAGGATCATCCGCACTGCCACCGTAGGTAACAACCAATGGGCTGGAGTGCAAGGGATCGCCAATATGGTGTCTTACGTCAGTAATGCTTCCGTCACCGTTTTCATCGTCGATATCCTGACCGCGCAACCAACTAATAAGGCGCGCTCGGTCATCGGCTTGAGCCGATACTAGATCACTTCCATAGACCTGTACCTCAGCTAGTGACAGAACTTGATTATCTCCATCGAGCTGAATACGAACGTAACGCCCGCGGGCATCTACCGGTACGACAGTACCGTTAACTGGCACACCCGATAGATGCCGACTCCATACACCAGGTTGAGCACTAATATCTTCAACTCGTCCATTTTGTATAGGCTGTTCCGAGACGAACACACTTACGTTATTGAGACGATCAATGCAACAGTCTGTGCGATTAAACAATTGAACCACGTCAATTTGCGATACCTTCCCCAGATCTACCTGCCACCACGGTTCGGTTTGGCTCACAGTATGAGTAGTAGATAGTTGTCTCCAGACACCGCTGGTGTTGTCGTCAATAGCACGCCCGGCCAAACCACCATGCGAGGTCGTTGATTGACTAGCGAAACCACCACGAGCCAGGTTGCTCACATCGTTACTCACATTGAACTGCACCAGCGGGTTATCAATGGCCAATTGATTGGACGCTGCAAAAAGATTGGCATCTGAGCCTGTATAGGTCACTACTTGACGATCATCGTAGTGTGGTAACTGTGACGCGGCACCACCCACAGCAATGTTATGACCATCGCTCTCGGTCGACCAAAAGCTCCTGGACTCGGGTGCAATTGATCCGCTGTCATCTACCACAGGCAAAGCACTGGGCTCTGTGGCATCTGTCAGACCATCCGAGGTCAGATTGTAGTGCTTTAGGTTACCGGACCACCGCGGACTAATGGAAGGTGAAAACAACGAGAAATACACATCTTCTCTATGCGATAGTCTGGAAAATTGATCTACAGTAATACCCGGTGATACAAAGCTTCCTGATTCAGCCAGAGTAACGCTGTCAATAATTCTCTTAAGAGCGGCTACAAGTTGATCTGAAGAGTCAGCCGTGAAGTACTCCCCACCACTAGAGTGGGCTATATCTTCTAACCACGGAGAATCCAGATTAAAGCCAATGGTGTGCGTGGTGACGGTCTGCAGACCCGGAATACCACTGGTGGCATCAGGGCGCATATCATTGTTCGCCATATACTGCGCTAACTCGACAGCGCATGCACCTCTATTCCCTCTAAGCGGTGTGTTTTTACAACTACCACCAACGAGATTAGTTGCATCCGTTACGGCTCTATTTTCAGGGGTGGGCAGGCCGTCAGTCACCAACAGAATGTGGTTAGATTGGCACTCGTTCGCTATTGGTGATTTATATACCGGTGAACCCTCGATCACCTCACTACTACAAGCCGGATGTGACGGATCTGCTTCATCTTCACAGAGTTGAGTACGCACGACATTACCACCTGTATACGACTCAGGGTGAGACACTCTTGAGTTTTCCCCCTGTTCATTTCTCGAACCTGGAAAGAACCAGCGTTTTGTTCCGTAATCTACCGGTCGTCCAGCATAGTAATTGTACGCCTCCATTAACCCGCCAACAGTGGGTGTTGTCCACTGCATGACCATGCCATTCATCTCATCAATAATTTCTTGCCTGACGGTGTTCTCACCGCCCGCAGCATCTTCATTTTCCAGAC
>CAZQKJ010000596.1:0-2634 GCA_964593315.1 uncultured Granulosicoccaceae bacterium | reverse complement strand
AATTACTCTGTCTGCATGCGGACGATGAAGACGCCATGAAGGGCCCGAATGCACCAGAACCATCAGCCTGGTGTATCCATGGAGCCATCCATGCTGCGGTACGCCATGCACGGGTGATTTTGCATTGCCACCCTCCCTATGCAACAGCCCTTTCCTGCCTTGCGGATCCATCAATAAAGCCGATCGATCAAAACACAGCCCGATTCTTTAACCGGCTGGCTATCGATCTTAACTTCGGTGGTATTGCAGATGACGCCGAGGAAGGTAAGCGTATTGCCGCGGCGCTCGGTAACCATTCCATTATGATGATGGGTAACCATGGCGTTTCTGTGGTTGGAGAGACAGTGGCCGAAGCATTTGAACATCTCTACTATCTTGAACGTGCGTCTAAGACAATGATCCTTGCCTACTCCAGCGGCCAGCCACTTAGCATTATGAGTGATGATCTTGCAGAAAAAACTGCCAGCACCTGGGAGATATACTCAGACTCCGCATTCGCACATTTTGATCAATTGAAAGCTATGCTGGATAAAACAGACGACAGCTATCGGCACTAGTGAATCTTAGCTTATTCCGCTAGCCAGCCTGATCACCAACCTGTACCCCGGTGAGATCCGGCGCTTGATCATTGGCAAGTCGGCTGTCGAGAAGATCACCCGATTGACTTAAAATAGGGTACGCAATAGACGCAAAAAGCGAATTGATTTGCCTTAGCGCTCGAGCAGTATCGAGGTGAATGGTACTGCTCTCAATACTTTCCACTGCACCGGTTCGCAACCTGCGAAAATGCTTTACGTTACTCTTTCGCTCCTGATCTCTCAAACGTTCTTTTTCCTCCACCAACTGGCGTGCAGAAATCCGGTCACCGGAGATCAAAACGTTCAGAGCAAGCTGCATATTGGTCAAGACCTGCTCGTGCAGCTTTAACAGCTCATCACGACCTGCCTCAGAAAAATCCAGCTTATCCACGTGCTTTCTTTTGGCAAGATTCAACATATCTTTACTAACGATGTCCCCTACCGCCTCAAGATTAATGGCAAGATTAGCCAGCTCGACACTGTGGTTGATATCTTCGCGGCTCATTTCTTTATCACCCAGTTCCGCCAGATACAGCTTAATCGAGGAGTGTGCCTTGTTTACTTCAATATCAAGCTCTCGCAATCTGGCAGCACGCGATGGTTCGTATTCATCGTAGTACTCCATCACGGGACACAACATCACTTCTACGATATCACTCATGCGCAACAATTCCCGGGTAGCACTGGCAAGTGCCAGCCGCGGCAGGTGCAGCACATTGCGATCAAGCGCACTCACTCTATTGAACAACAAACTGTTTTCAGTCTCCGGTTCGGACACTAACCTACCGGTGATTTTTTCTACTACCGTTGCCATTGGCAGGAACAACAGCAACAGCGCTGCATTGAAAAGCACATGACCATATACAACCCAGGCACCGGGGTTAGTACTGGATTGCACAAACTGAGGTATACCAACATAGCGCAGTAACATCAGAGCGATCATCGCCCCACCCGCTCTACACAGTAAATTAGCTAATGGCACCCGACGCCCGGCTGCATCGAGCTTTCGCGTTAAGCCCACAGCGATAAAACCAGACCCTAGATTGCCGCCCAACATAAAGGCAATTCCAACGGCCAGTGGCAGAACACTTTGCGACACCAGCAGCGCCAGCAACAGCACCGTGGCAACGCTTGAATGCAGTAGCCAGGTAAACAACAGCCCCAATAGAAACGAGGCGATCATGTCATCGTTAAGATAACTGACAACCAGTGGCAAAAATTCACTCTCGCGCAATGGTGCAGTCGCTTCACCCATTAACCGCAGCGATAACAACACAAAGGAGATACCGAGTAGAATCCGACCGGCCTGATGCACAACACGTCTTTTGCCATTCAGGTAAAGGGAGCCACCAATCAGCAATAGCAATGGCATCAACCAGTCAAGATCAAATGACAGAATCTGTACAACCAGTGCCGAACCGAGATCAGCACCGAGCAGCAGCGCCAGACCTTGTGCAACAGATACCACACCGGCTCCGGCAAACCCCGCGGCAAGCAGAGCAACGGCAGTGGAGCTCTGCAATAGCATTGCTACCAATGTGCCTATGGATGCAGCTTTGAGCCGCCCCTTTGTGGCACGCCTGACCATCCGCCGCATGGTTCCGCCGTTGATTTTCTCAACACCGGAGCGCACCATACGCACGGCCCACAGCAGCATCACTGCAGCGCCAGCCAGATTGATTAGCAGAACCAGAAGTTCCATCGGGTACCAGATTGGTAAAATACAAAGCCAAAGCTCAAACGTTCAAGATCTATTCCACCCATACTGACGCATGCGCCATCGTGTCAGAAAATAAATCTGCTGGAACAATTCGAGCCACCGAATGTGGCAGGCGTGGCCTGGCGCTACGGCCAAACCACAAACTCTACATGAGTCAGACCTTAACCCACTCGCTACGTTCAGAAGACCGGTAAATGGCATCAATCACTCGCTGATTGGCATGCGAATCTTCCAGCGAAAACACAGTTTGTTTTTTACCCGTTGCCGCACGTGCAAAAGCTTCAACTTCGGCCTGGTATTGATTGAAACCTGTGTATCGAAACACCCGGTCTTCAG
>CAZQKJ010000595.1:0-2636 GCA_964593315.1 uncultured Granulosicoccaceae bacterium | reverse complement strand
GGAGTACACAGACGCGGTAGACATCCTTAAAAACTGCAACAAAAAATTCGAGTTTCCGGTTGAATGGGGTCACGATCTGCAATCAGAACATGAGCGTTATCTAACAGAAGAACATGTCGGCAGACCGATTGTTTTGCGCAACTACCCAAAAGAAATTAAAGCCTTCTATATGCGAGAGAATGAAGACGGCAAGACGGTTGCCGCCATGGATGTTCTGGCGCCCGGAATCGGTGAGATTATTGGCGGTAGTCAGCGTGAAGAGCGACTCGATGTGCTGGACGCCAAGCTCGAAGCACAAGGTATCACTGAAGAGCTATGGTGGTACAGAGACCTAAGGCGTTATGGCACGGTGCCCCATGCAGGTTTTGGTTTGGGATTTGAAAGGCTCATTAACTATATCACCGGGATGGAAAATATACGGGATGCAATACCGTTCCCTCGTGCGCCCAAAAGCGCACCGTTCTAGAATTCATAAATTCCAGTGATTTTATTCCGGAACTATCGCACAAAGAAGGTGCATATTCCTATGCCTGTATCAAGCGCAGCGGCGAGCTGAATTTTGCCAACCACCCTTTTATCTTTTGACTCCCTGATGTCAAGTATAGGCTTCAGCTATCTTGACATGATCGCTATATTGGTCTTTTTTGCCGCATGGAGTCTTCACTTCTGGATAGTGAATCATTCACCATTCAGCGATCGAACAATTTCAGCCCGCATGAGTGTGTTCAGACAACTGTGGATGAAAAACATGGTGTACAGAAATCCCAAGATGCCAGACACGTTAATCCAGAATACGCTGCAATACGGGGTATTGTTCTTTGCCTCAACCTCGATACTGGTTATAGGGGCTTTGGTTGCGGGCTTAGGTGCCTCGGAAAAAGCGGTTGAACTACTTCAGCATTTACCGTTTTCAGCGAGCACCACACGCACTGTGTGGGAAATCAAAGTGCTGTTATTGATATTTATTTTTACCTTTGCTTTTTTCAAGTTTGCCTGGAGTTATCGGCTCTTTAACTATGTTTTGATTCTGATCGGTGCGGCGCCGGATACCTCAACGAACGCTGTTCGGTTGCATCCGGACACTATTGATGCTGAAGACTTTGCAGAAAGAGCGGGCAGGTTGCATACACTAGGTGCGAGGCACTTTACCACTGGCTTGAATTCGTATTTCTTTGCGCTCGCCGCGAGTGCCTGGTTTTTAAGTCCGCAAGCATTTATTGTCGCAACGCTTTGGGTTAGCCTGGTATTGTATCGACGCGCTTTTCGCTCAAACTTTGGTCAGATTCTTAGCGGTATGGGTGGTCTTGATAAACATACAGGCACCGATTGAACTGAATGCTATTCGTAGGTATTAAGGCAATTAGAATGCTGAGTACAACTTTGTAACAATGCTGTGTAAATCACACGGATTGTTGGTCACGTTGTGATTTTTGCTGAATCCGAACGCGCATTAGTACCCAATGTTTGGCATTGCCAATCACTGTCGCCTTCTGTTGGCTTTTGCGATCAGCAATAGCGCCTGTTTCATGTTTTGGGCAAGCAATCAAAATATGGCTCTCGATTTCATACGGCTGGATAAGTTTATTTGAATTCAGAGAAACACAAACATCCTCCGGATTGGGATAGGGTTGGCGCGCGCTTAATCCGGAATCAATTGGATCTGTATAAGTATGTACGATTGGTTGCCCGGCTAATGAAGACGGCTCGATCTTAGCGCACGCATAAAGCCCGGTAAGAAAACTAAACAGTAGTGTTGCTCTTAAAGAATTTCTCATTTCTCCCTCTTTGTAAATAGCAATATCTCGATTCAATAATCTAATGTGGCATCAGGCCTGTGGAAGTATATTGCGCCATATACTGACTATATTTGTGCTCTTTAACAGGACGTACTGGCATCAGTACTGAACTGGCATCGCAGGCTAGAGCTTGTCCAGATTAACGGGTTTTATATCATCGAACAAATCACCGGGGCCCGGGTTATCCTTGTGGCAACTGCCACCAAGATGAGTCATCACACCCCACACTGCATTCAATGCTGTTTGCACCGCGCCTTCTGCCCAGCCAGGTGTCCATGAAACGTCATCTCCGGAAATGAATATGCCCTGATGCTTGTCAGGCATTGCCGATTGCATAAAGTGACAGTACATACGTCGGTTGTAACGGTAGTGCCCGGGTAGAGCACCTTTGAATGCGCCCAGAAAGTTCTCGTCCGCTTCCCATGAGATGGTGATTGGTTGTCCGATGATATGACTTTTGATATCCACGTCAGGGTAGATTTTGGCCAGAGCACTCAGTGCCAGTTCCACCCGCCGCTCTACCGGCAGCGGCAACATTTTTAACGCATCTGCCATCCAGCTGTAGGTCAGGCAGATAACGGCAGGCTTGTCAGCACCGTTGTCAAACAGGTAGGTGCCGCGGGTGAGTCTGTCAGTGAGTGTCATACTCATACACTGTTGGCCTGTAACGCTATCACGGTCCTGCCAAAATGGTCGATCTACCATGACGAATGTTTTTGAAGATTGCATGTAGCTGGTGCGATCCAGAGCCATCCAGAGGCTTTGAGAAAATAGTGATTCTTCGGTATCAATGCTAGTGGTTAATAGCCAGCTCTGACAGGTTGCGAGTACAGATTGGTA
>CAZQKJ010000594.1:0-2637 GCA_964593315.1 uncultured Granulosicoccaceae bacterium | reverse complement strand
ACTCAGTAGGATTACCTATATTTACGGGCCCGACCACGTCGCTGTCGGTGTTCATCATGCGAACAATTGACTCGATCAGGTCATCAACATAGCAAAACGATCGGGTTTGAGTTCCATCCCCGAAAATGGTGATATCTTCACCTAGCAGCGTCTGTACTATAAAGTTTGACACCACACGCCCATCGTTTGGATGCATTCGCGGACCATAGGTATTGAAGATGCGAACGACTTTGGTATCAACACCATGCTGACGGTTGTAATCAAAGAAAAGCGTCTCGGCACAGCGTTTACCCTCGTCGTAGCAAGAGCGCGGACCTATCGGGTTCACATTACCCCAGTAACTCTCTGTTTGCGGGTGGACGACCGGATCTCCATACACTTCACTGGTGGAAGCTTGCAGAATCCTGGCGCCCGTGCGCTTGGCAAGACCCAACATGTTGATTGCGCCGTGCACACTGGTTTTAGTGGTTTGAACCGGGTCGTGCTGGTAGTGAACTGGCGAGGCTGGACACGCCATGTTGTAGATTTCGTCTACCTCGAGATACAGCGGGAACGTCACGTCATGTCTGATGAATTCAAATGACGGATGGCCAAACATGTGCTGGATATTTTGTCGGGTACTGGAATAGAAGTTATCCACACAGATAACCTCATGCCCCTCGGTCAAAAAACGATCACACAGATGTGACCCCAGAAAACCAGCTCCACCGGTTACCAGTATTCTCTTTGGGGTGCTGTGAAGCGAACGGGCATCAAGTGCCTGAGTTCTACTGATTGACATGTTCTCGCCCGTGGGTAGTGCAGATTTCTGCAAATACCACCGCAAGTGATGTACCAAGAGCGCGCAGTTAGCCTGCAGTTTTCACCATGCGTGCTACAGTTATAGGTAGCGTCAAGAAGGTGACAAAATCTGTGCCGACTTTACGCAGTTAACCCCTATGGATCACTCTCCACCCGGATAAGTAATGATTAAGTCTGTTACCTTGCGGCTGTGCCTATTGCCACTGCTGTTCGCATCTTTCACAGCAATCGCTCAAACCATACAAATCCCGATAAGTGGCACGGGTGATATACCCGATTCAAACGAGTTAGCGGTTAATCCGTCACTACTCGAAAACGGCGAGGTTGAACTCGGAACACAGCGGGCACAAGAGTTTTCTATCAGCCACACCGGTGGCGCTGATGCGCTGAATATCGAGATACTGTCAGTCGAGATCGGCGGGCAGGATTCATACGATTTCATATCGGATTATGCCGGCTACAACACGCTGGCAGCAGGCCAGCCGCTGGTATTCACGGTTAATTTTGCGCCGACGACACTGGGTTACAAAAAAGCGTTTCTGAGAATTGAGCACTCAGGTGAAAACTCGCCTCATCTGGTTCTACTCACCGGTGTGGGAATTGATACGCCTGCAAGCGAACTGAAGACCACAGATACCAGCCTTGATTTCGGGACTGCCGAGTCGGGCAACAACGCGACAAAAACCTTTACCCTGACCAATGCGGGTGCCGCAGGTTACCCCACGATCAATATCTTCAACGCCAGCATAGAAGGAGACAATGCTGACTCATTTAATACCAATTTTGGCATCACATCATTGAACCCCGGTGAGTCAGTGCAAATAACGCTACAAATGAATTCATCCATTGCGGGGCAGAAAAACGCTCAGCTGGTACTGGATCACGATGGCTCAAATCCATCGATTCGAGTAAACCTGAATGGTACGGTCCAGTTGCCAGCTGCTGTGCAGCCACCTGCATCGGACAACCCCGGTGGTACTACTCCACCCGGCAACAACAATCCGACGACTCCAGACTTTCTTACAACCAAGCTCGGCAATGCCAATCCAAAGAACCCTACCTCCATTCAGTTTGGCCCGGACGGGAATCTCTATGTGTCAGAAAGAGACGGCTTTATTTATCAGTACACCGTCGCCAGAACCAACACCAACACCTACAACGTGACGAATACAGACAAGATCGCCCTTGTGCAAAAAATGCAAAATCACAACGACGACGGTTCAACCAATAACAACGTCAAAGGCAGACTGGTAACCGGTATTTTGGTGGCAGGCTCCGCCAATAACCCGGAAATTTACGTGGCCTCGGGCGATCCGCGTCAGGCCGCGGGACCTTCCGGCAACGATTCCAACCTTGATACTAATTCTGTGATCATTTCCAGACTCACTAAAAATGGCAATAACTGGGTTAAGAAAGATCTCGTAAGAGGCCTGCCCCGCTCTGAAGAAAATCACCAGGGCAACGGAATGCAGCTGAGTGCAAATGGCAATACGCTCTACATTGCCATGGGTGGGCACACCAATATGGGAGTGCCATCCAACAATTTCGCGAGGCTACCGGAGTATGCATTGAGCGCAGCCGTCGTTGAAATCAATCTTGCTCAAATCGGCAACAATACCTACGACCTGCCAACACTGGATGACGAAGACCGGCCAGGTGCCAATGACAACAACGACCCATTCGGTGGCAACAACGGTAAAAACATGGCCGTGCTGAACCCGAATAGTCCGGTAAAAATCTACGCCCCGGGCTTTCGCAACTCTTATGATCTTGTTCTCACCGAAGCTGGTCGTATGTACACAGTCGACAACGGACCTAACAACGGCTGGGGAAACA
>CAZQKJ010000593.1:0-2643 GCA_964593315.1 uncultured Granulosicoccaceae bacterium | reverse complement strand
TTCCGCCAGTCAGACTACGACATTAAAACTCTATACAAAAGCATTTTACTCAGCAAGGACTTCTGGCACCCGGATAACCGCGCAAGCATAGTGCAGTCTCCTGTTTCACTCACGGTGGGTGCTATTCGATCAACCGGCATACTGCCTCAAAACTGGCAGACATTACCGAACGCTATGACGCAGATGGGACAGAACCTGTTCGAACCTCCCAATGTGGCAGGCTGGCCCGGAGGTGCCGCATGGATTGCTCCTGGAAGACTGCTTACTCGAATAGAGTGGCTTGCACAACTCACCAACCCTCAACAAACCCAGTCAACTGAAAACTCCGGCAGCATGACATCTATGTCAATGCAAAGCCCGATGATGTCAACAAACAAAGTCAACGCAATGCAGGACAACATAGCAGGCGAGATGGCCAAGAATGATCATCTATTGCTCAGACTGGCGTCTGAAGAATTTGAAGAGCCTGTTAAATATCGCGTAGCACTGTTGGGAGGTCAAGGCAAAACGTTATGGGATTCAGGTGAGACCAGCTTGATCGGAGGTCACGACACCGAACGTATGGGTCGCATTGATCGGCAAAACCTACCATGGCAGCAGATTAGTTTTCCGGTCGACATCGATCCGGTAGATATAAAAGCAGTAGAAATTGCCTTTTTGAATGATGATTCTACAGCCGCCGGGGCCGACCGAAATTTGTTTATCAGCAGAGTTAAGCTGGGTGATACGATCTGGTCACCCATTGATGGCATTCAAAAAAGTAACTGCGCGCGTAAGAGCCCGGTAGCAAGAGGTTTTCTTTTTTGCAATGGCACCGTAAGAATGGAACACTCCACAAGTGTAGTACCCACCATTGCAAGTCCGCCCGCCAACAATACTCTACGGGCCGCAAGTGCAGGTCTGTATTACGTGCAAAACCCGAAGCGAAATCCTCGCGGAGAAATTGCGTTTTCTCTATCCGATGTAGAATTTGGTGATCGCTACTGGGACACATTCTCTTTTAAACTGGTTAATCAAAAAGGCCACTATGCCCTGCAGATGAATAACTATGACTGCTGGCCAAAGTGCTTTGAAAAATGGCCAGTCTGCAGCAAAGGAGATCCGCACAACCCATCCCATAAGACCGTCACTCTCGCATTGGATAAACAAAAAAAGCAGTGTATGTTCAATGGTCTCAGCAAATCTGACAAAGCACTGACCGATGCTCTGTGGATGCTGACCGATGATCTTTATGGCCTCTCTGCGAACAGCCACAAGATGCGAAATGAGAAAGTCGCCAACAATTTTAAAAAGTGGCAATCTCACGTTAAAAAAGTACAGCGAAAGCTGAGACAATCCGGTAACACAGCCGGCAACAGAAATAGTTCAGTGATACTTGAGATTGCACCACGGATTCCGGTGGACGCTACTCAAACCGAATTTGTCAGTTCCCCACTTCCTTCAAGCCTTACACCAGCACAACGCGCCGAGTCGTTTGAAAAGTTACGCAATAAATTCCCGCAACTCACTTTGGCAGACTTACTACTCCCGACAACCCCGGTGCAGCCATTTAACGCTGAGCATGCCTCACTCACCGACACTATTACTAACCTCGCTTTCCAGCTCAAATAACAACGGGCACTGAAGATTATGAATCGCAGAGCACTACTACAACTATTAAGCGGGTTAGCAATCCTGCCCATGATGCCCGGAACCACTCTGGCTTCCACATCGCAAAGAAGAATCATACTCCTTGAGCTGTCCGGCGCTAACGACGGCCTGAACACTGTTGTACCGTTTAACGATGATCGCTACCACGAGTTGCGCCCGAGCATAGGCTTGTCAAAACGCAGCGTAATACAGCTGGACGATACTCTTGGCTTCCATAGTGCGCTTAAGAAACTGATGCCCTTATGGGAGAAGGGTGAGATGGCAGTGGTGCATGGCCTTGGCTATCCGCAGCCTAATCGTTCTCATTTTAAATCTATTGCACTCTGGGAGACCGGAGGCGATGGGTATAAAAAATCCCGTAACGGATGGGTAACTCACGATATAGAACACGCGTATGCCACCGCCAATGTCGACGCACATGGAATCACCCTGGGTGGTGGCATGGGTATCTTCTCCAGCCCACAAGGAAACTGGCTATCAATGAATACGGCCAATCAATTTTCTGGTCGGCGTATGGATACACCCGCAGTTGAAAGCAGAACCAACAATGCAACAATGCGCACATTGCTGGAACAAGCCTCAACACTAAGCTTGTCGCTGCAACGCATATCAAAAAAAGTAGATAACAATAAAAGAGCAGTCAAAGCCTCTGGCGGTGGAAACTTCAATCAGCAAATTGCCCACACCATTAACTTGATCAATGCGGGCGTTGAAGTACCCGTACTGAAGATCTCTCTCGGTGGATTCGACACCCATGAAAATCAACCCAATCGTCACCAGAAACTATTAACCCAACTGGCAAACGGTATCAGCACGCTTCGCCGCGAGCTGGGTAAAACCGACAACTGGAACAATACTGCAGTGCTAACCTATTCGGAGTTTGGTCGCCGCGCAGCACAAAACAAAAGCAATGGCACCGATCACGGTACAGCAGCACCGCACTTTGTTTTTGGTGGAGGCATTAAAGGAAACTTTCACGGCCAGGCACCAGAT
>CAZQKJ010000592.1:0-2666 GCA_964593315.1 uncultured Granulosicoccaceae bacterium | reverse complement strand
ACTAAAGCCCGGACTCACGATATCAAGCACTTTAACGTCTGTCGCCGTATCGGGGCCGTTGTTTTCAACCACCATAGTGAAAGTCACTGTGTCTCCCACATTCGGTGCCGGGTTGTCCACCGTTTTGACAATCTCCAGGTCAACTCCAATATCATCATTTAGAAAAACACAGGTAACCGTTTCACCCGCATCCAGTTTTAAACCGTCAGTGCCGTCGGGATCAAGTCCATCACATTTAACCCCCAGTAACCGGTAACCTGGCACCACAGATTCATCCAGTGTATAGCTGCCGGGCGGTACGGTGACACTGGTAACAGAGCTGTCTCCATGTGCGCCAGAACCACTGGTGCCAGTACCATTGTCATATATCAATTTAAAATCACCGGAGCTTGCAGAACCTCCGTTATCATTCACTATATTCTTCTGTAAGGTCAGGGTAGCATCAAGAGGCGCTACAAAATCATCGTCGTTGGTCAGGGTACAAACAACCTCATCACCGGGACCAATATAGAGCCCTGTTCCAAAAAAAGAGGAAGCTCCAACACAGTCCCAGGTGCCTGTGTAACCTGCAGGACCAGACTCTTGCAGCGTGTAGTTGCCAGTGCTTATAGTAAATCCATCAATTGACGGATCACCGGTGAAACCTGAAATGGTAGTCGGTCCGGTTGCGGCTAGTTTAAAGTCAGTCTCACTGGCAGTCCCGCCATTGTCGTTGATTATCTTTTTCACCAATGTAAGCTCGGCCGTGGCAAATACCCAATAGTCGACAATTTCACTGGTATGAACACGGGTGGTATCCGAGTTAAAAATCTCCTCATCAACAGCCAGTACAATTTGTCCGTTAGGCAGCGGATCTGTGCCATACAGCACTGCCCAGCTCCCGTTGCCACCGTTTTCACCTACCTGTGTTGCTACACCAACCGAATAATCATTGAATACTGTATAGGGAAAACCAATATTCCCGTTGGTGTTACCACGAACTGAGTTTGGGCCACGACCAGACTGATAGGCGATACCATTGAGATATCCGTTTCTTGTCTCAGCGACAATATATCCAATCGTTTCAGCGTTGCGGGATCCAGCGATTTGGCCAATGTGCTTGCCAACGCATATATTACCCGCCGGACCCGAAATAAACGGCTCTCTATTACGCGAGGTACAGTCGGTTGCATGAAAAACACTGGCGCGACTATCCTGATAACTAATAACCTGCCCAAGCACAAGCGGATTGTTGTATGTGTTCACTATGCTCCCAGTGACATCTTCAAGATTAGCCTGATCCCAGGCACCGTCTGTCGCAAACTGACCCACTGTTTTGGTAGAAAGTACTGTGTGCGCCTCGTACTTATTTCCATCAGGTAGAGTGTAGACACCTGCATCACTGATTATACAATGCACGTCGCCAGGTACTGCCGGGCCGTCTTCCCAACCTTGTATTCTGATATCAAACGAGCTGGCAGTGATGTTATTTATCCGTACTGCTGCAGGCGGGAAATCATAGTTTGGAGCAGAACCTGAAAAAGACTCCAGGTTGTAGGTACAAACTGGTATCGCATCTGTGTACGTATTGGTTAAAGCCACAGTTTGCCAACTGGTGGTCACGTCATGAATCAAGTGAACTTCCAGATCATCGCTTATGGTTGCACTGTAGGCATACGGTGTCCCAATCAACAAGCTGCCCAAAAGCCACGCACAGATCAACCATCGCGCCCGCGGCAATAAAGTCTCTCTAAATGTAGGGTTTGGGGTGGGCAATTATTCTTCTCAAACATGAAGTATCAATCCGCACTTTGGCGGCTACGCCAAAATTTCAGCGCAAAAAACACCGACCTTGCTTGACCTGTGATTCAACAGCGCGGCGTTACTCACCAGTGATACAACTCTTGTACCAAAGGCTTGCAACCGATCTCACGCTTTCATCGGGTTATCCGGATAGACAGGATCCCATGCCGATATCATTACTTTGGCTCATAAAAAAAGCCCACAACACTGTTGTGGGCTTTCTAACTACCTTTGATTTAACGCCCTACGGCGCTTACTGCATCAGTTAGCTACCGACATTGCGCATTTTCTTGATGACAGACAATCTCGCAGAAGCTTCGGCCAGTGACGCAGCTGCGGCTGCGTAGTCTGGCGTGCCAGCACTCTCTTTCAACTGTTCTTCAGCGCGTTGCTGGGCTTCCTGCGCTGCAGTCTCATCCAGATCACCACCACGAACAGCGGTATCCGCCAGCACTGTCACCACATGTGGCTGTACTTCAAGCATGCCGCCTGAGACAAAAATGTGCTGCACACTGCCTTCGCTATGTATCGCTACAGAGCCCGGCTGAATACCGGTAATGAACGGTGCATGGCCGGGTGCAATACCGACTTCACCCATCTCTGCAGAGACCACCAGCATTTCGGCCGTGCCCGAGAAGATTTCCTCCTCTGCACTGACTATGTCAACTTGTACTGTATTAGCCATATTCGCGCCTTAACTTTTGCCGCAATTAAACCGCTGCTTTACTAAGCAGCCTTGTTTTCCATCTCTTTGGCTTTCTCAACCACTTCGTCGATGCTGCCTACCATGTAGAAAGCCTGCTCGGGAATGTGGTCGTACTCGCCGTCTACAATTCCGCGGAAACCTGAGATAGTGTCTTTGAGAGAAACATACTTACCAGGAG
>CAZQKJ010000591.1:0-2684 GCA_964593315.1 uncultured Granulosicoccaceae bacterium | reverse complement strand
TATGGGTCATTCTAAATAACTACATATAGTCGGCAAAAGATCGCGTACAGAAGTGATCCGCAGTAGGCACTGTTTTAGGATGGGCACGAGCTAGTGGGTCGTCCCTAAGTTCGTCAACACACTTTTCTTAAGCGCCGTCGTCAGGGCAAGACCGATAGTGTTTAAGGTTAATGAGTTATCACGACACTTTACCACGAGTTTGCAGTGCATCTACGAAGTCATCACAGGCCTGCCACCTACCCAGCCACGTCGCATTGCAAACCGTGTGTACCAGACCAGAAACGCCCCCACCAACGGCGTGAGACCTAAATACATCACACGCTCAAACAATGAAAAACTCACACCGGAACTCATGATGCCGAATACCGGTATCATCGATACGATCACGCCAATCAAGGCAACCAGAAAGAAAATCAAGGCAGCTGATTTTCTGAGTAATAGTAGAATACTGCCAATGGCACCACCAAACACCGCGATAGCAAATGCCCCAGTGGCCCATGCTGGTCGATCAACGATAATCGCGCGTTGCGCTTCAGTGAGCGCACTGAGCATATCTGCACTCATGGTCGCTTGCCACATATAGTTGCCACAGCCCATCAGATGCCAGATTAACGATAGTCCACCGACTACCCACACGCTCCAGTTTGTTTTTACCTTGACGGCATCATTCATGAGTGAGTCCTGCTGTTGATTTAATTTTGAACAAAATACTATTGTGGTTTTTTATAGTCGTTGATTAACTGAGTTTCCTGCACATACTCATCAATCAGCAGCTTGTAGAGTTCTCTTATTTTTTTTGTTACCGGACCTGCTCTGCCTAAACCGATCTGCTTACCATCAATAGAATGCACAGGTGTCTGGGCGCCAAAGGTGCCGGTGAGAAATGCTTCATCAGCGCTATAGGCCTCGTACAGAGAATAATTTTTTTCAAATACTGGTATACCTGCATTACGGCACAGATCAATGACTTTCTGGCGAGTGACTCCGTTCATGCAATAATCACCAGTAGATGTCCACACCTGGTTCTTCTTCACGATAAAAAAATTACAGGCGTTGGTAGTGTTCACAAAACCATTCGGATCAAGCATCAATGCTTCATCGGCACCGGTTGCCTCAGCTTGCAGGCAGGCGATCACACAGTTGAGCTTTGAATGGGAGTTGAACTTGGCATCTTGCGAGTGCGGTAATCCACGAACCTGAGGCACCGATGCCAGCACAATGCCACGGGCGTAGTTGTCATCTGTCCGGTCAATCGCCTTTGAGTGCTCCATAATAATCACGATGGTCGGGCCGGAACGGGATAGCGACGGATGCTGAAACGGTTTTACTTTGGTACCCCTTGTCACCATCAGTCGGCAATGCACATCAGTGGTCATACCGTTCGCATCTGCAGTCTGCTGCAACGCATCGGCAATTTGTTGTCGCGTTAATCCGATCTCAAGATCCACCGATTTACAACTATCAAACAAGCGATCCATGTGCTCTTCATAAAAGGCCCATACACCATTATACAGACGCATCCCTTCCCACATTCCATCACCCAGCATAAAACCGGAGTCGTATACCGATACTTTCGCTTCATCACGATGGACGATATCACCGTTCACATAAATCTTGATATCACGATTTCTGACGTCATCGATGGAGTCGTGGGTAGTGACAGTTTCCCTGGTAGCTGTTGTCATTTTATCGTCAGTCATTTGATTCGCTATTTATGATCCGCAGTGAGGCAATACGCGCACTGTACCCGAGTATTGCTTGATCAAGATGGAAGATATCGACTGCTGTTTTTCAACAGCACATTAAATGATACAGACACTCGCAGATCTTCAGACAGATTGGGGTGCACCAGATGATGCAAAAAAGAAGGCCACAGCAACATTAAGCCGGGTTCCGGCACAATGCGTAGCTCCGGATCAATCTGACCGTCACCGGCAATTGCTGTCATATTCGCCTGTGGACGAGGGTCAAAAAAAGAAATGGCTCCGGGATTCAGATCGGAACGGGTGCCCGTGGTCTGGCAGACCGGCACTTTTAGATAGTAGGTGCCACTGAGGTAACTGTGCGGGTGATTGTGCAGGTTGTGATAATCGCCGGATCGATTGATATTGGCCCAGCCCTGAATCGCCCACTCAACATCATAATCTATCGAAAGATGCTTAAAGTAGTCAGCTACCGTTTTGTTGATACACTGCTTCAGCCAATCAGTTGCAGGCGTTGAAGTGGCAAAGAAATTGTCAGACAAATAGTCTACCGTCATATCTGCACGATTAGACTCGGATGCGAGCACAAGCTCAAGCAGTGCGGAATTGGCGGCTGTGGCGTTGTCCAGCTTGCGGCGTAAGAACGTAGTCGGCCACAAATTGGAAAAGCCATCTTTATCCGGTTCGACCATACCGCACTCTCTGGACTAAAAACACGAGTATACTTGGGCGTGCCCCTCAGACAAAGTTCCGTGACTATCGATACCGATTACTGCGCCATCGGCCTTAGCAACCCGAAAACCCCGTCCAACGTCGGCTCTGTACTGCGTGCCTGCCAGTGCTTTTCAGCCGATGCTGTGTTCTACACCGGCAATCGCTACAATCACGCGATGAAATTCAATACCGATACAAGCAAATCTGACAATCCGGTTCCACTGACCCACACCGGCAATCTGACTGACGCCATTAACGCTGTTGATG
>CAZQKJ010000590.1:0-2690 GCA_964593315.1 uncultured Granulosicoccaceae bacterium | reverse complement strand
GTAATAATTGGGAATAAACTCCCAAATAAAAAATGGACGTGTAAGGTCCTTTTCCAGCTCACTACTTACTGAGGTGTTGTATGAAATCATTAAAGCTTTATCTGGCAGCAGCAACCCTGGTTGTCGGTGCATTGCCCGGTTTTTCTCACGCATGTGGTGGCTTTTTCTGTCAGTTAACGCCTATCAATCAAGCCAGCGAGCAAATTGTTTTCCGCAAGGATGGCAATCAAATTACCGCAATGATTCAGATCCAGTTTGCCGGTAACGCAGAAGATTTTAGCTGGGTGGTCCCGGTGCCTGCTTTACCTGACGATATTCTTCTCGGTAGCAACCAGACTTTTACGGATCTTGAAATTGCCACTCGACCGCAATTTAACCTCGAGCGTCGCGGTCAGGGATGTTTCAGTCAGGATGTCTTTGCCTCGCCGGTGGCGCTTGAAAACTCCGCTGATGCCAGCGCTGAAAGTGGTGGTGTAGTGGTCGAAGATGTTCGCAATGTCGGCGGCTACGAAGTCACTACCATTAGTGGTGATAACGCAGACTCAATCTCACAATGGTTAATGGATAACAACTATGACCTGACTGCAAACGGTGAGGCGCTACTGGCACCCTATGTAGAGGCAGGTATGAAGTTCGTCGCAGCCAAGCTACAGCAGGATCGAGGTACCGGAAGTATTCAACCGCTGATACTGAAGTATCAGAGTGACAAGCCGGTAGTACCCATTCGCCTCACAGCGGTGGCAGCAGTTGAAGATATGGGTGTATTGGTGTGGTTGCTTGGCGATGCCCGTGCAGTGCCGGACAACTATCTACATGTCACACCGAACTACACTCGGCTCGACTGGTTTAATGGTTCGCAGAACGCCTACGGCAGCTATCAACAGCTGATTACTGATGCAATGAATGAAGCGGGCGGGCAGGGTTTTGCCACCGACTATGCCGGTCGATTTGAAAATCTTGAAGACGCTCTGAGTTCTGCTTCCGATCTGGAAGAGCAGCTGTCACGTCTTGATGACTCACCGGATCCAGAGTATCTCAGTATTGTGCAAGGTATCTTTGCGTCTGACGGGGTAGTCATCGATGTGATCAGCAATGCGCTGCCACTACCTGATGGTGAGTCATTGTTCTCGTATCGTGAACAGCAGTTTTTAGTCACCAACTACACAGCGGCTGAACTGTCTGCGGCCAGATCGCTGGTTGATGCGGCCATTCGAAGTGAAGTGATTGCACCGGTTCAAACATCAGTAGACGTGCTCGGCGGTAACCGATACATGACGCGCCTTTTTACCACCTTGTCTGCAGACGAGATGACTGTCGATCCCGGCTTTGTATTCAATCCTGATATGGCAGAACAACAGCTTGATCGTAACGCCACATTGAACTCGAGCTGTATTAACGATGAAACCCACTGGACGCTGCAGCTTGGAGAGGGAACCGGTCGCAATGACGAGGTGGTGATTGATACCATCAGTCCTATCCCGTTCACAGCACCTGTAATAGAGCAGGAAGCCAGCTGGCTCATTGAAGTGACATCGGATGCCGGTCAGCCCAACGTCACCAACCAGAGAGCATTTACAGTGGCAACATTGGGTTCACCCGGTACGGGCGTCGTTGACCCAGGTAATACCGGTGACGGGGGAATAACTGGTACTGGCGGCAACAGCGGAGGTGCGTCAAGTGCGAACAGTGGTTGTTCGCTCGGTAGTGGCACCAGTGACCCGTCACTTCTGATAGTATTACTGACCAGTGTTCTGGCCTTGTGCAGGCGTCGTGTGCGCAGCCTTAAGCGCAATTGATTCAGCCAGGGCTAAAATCTCCACCAGACAAGTGAGCTTATTCAATTGTTGCGTTTCGGCATACTATCTACCGCGCTAATCGGTATCGAGCACCTGATACCGGCTATACAAAACTCCGGCAACTGTGTGGTTGCAGCAATTGCATCACGAGACATCAAAAAGGCGCGCAAGCTGGCGCGCCAATTTGATATACCCATAAGCTACGGCAGTTATGAAGAGCTGCTAAACAGTGATCAAATTGATGCGGTGTATATTCCGTTGCCTACCTCGCAGCATGTTGAGTGGACGCTAAAAGCTGCTGCATCGGGTAAGCATGTTCTTTGTGAAAAACCGATTTCACTCAAAGCCAGTGAGATCAAATCATTAATAAAAGCTCGCGATAAACATAACGTCATCATCTCCGAGGCGTTTATGGTGACCTATCATCCGCAGTGGCTCAAGGTGCGGGATTTGATCAAGCGCGGTGCCATTGGTGCGCTTCGTCAGGTGGATGCAGCGTTTGCTTACCACAATCTTGATGCTAAAAACATGCGTAACCGGGTTGAGTTGGGTGGCGGTGCGATCCCTGATATTGGTGTTTATCCGATAGTCGCAACCCGATTCGCTACCGGGTCTGAACCTGAGAAAGTTCTGGCAAGTGTCGAGTACGATCCAAAATTCAAAACGGATCGCTATGCCAATGTTCGCGCCAGTTTTAAGAACTTTGATATGAACTTTTATGTGTCTACCCAGATGGCGCTCAGGCAGAGTATTGTCTTTCACGGGGATAAAGGCTTTATTGAGTTGAGTGCGCCGTTCAATTCAAATCTTTACGAGGGTGATGAAGTCCGACTGTGCAATCAGACTCATACTGAAGACCGGGTGTTTCGATACACAGGTTTCAATCAATACCAG
>CAZQKJ010000589.1:0-2703 GCA_964593315.1 uncultured Granulosicoccaceae bacterium | reverse complement strand
TAACCGATGCTGAGTCAGCGCCGGTTCCCTGAGCAATCACCGGTATGTTATTTCTTTCACCCCAGGTGCTGAGCTGCTCAACCGCTGCGGCACGAAAAGTGTCACCGGCTGCCAGCATCACCGTCTTGCCACCGTTTTGAAGCTGGCGTGCGATTTTTCCGATCGTGGTGGTTTTGCCGGCCCCGTTAACACCGACTACTAACAGCACATAGGGGCTGTCACTGTCAGGTATTTCCAGTGGTTGCTGACACGGTAAAAGCAGTGCCGTGAGTTGCTCGCGCAGAATTGCACGCAAGTCTGAAGAGCCGCCTTTGGCTGATGCACGAACTGATTCAATAATGTTGTTGGCAGTATTAACGCTGACATCGCTCATGATCAGCTGTGCTTCCAGCTCATCCAGTAGATCATCGTCTATTTTATTGCCGCTTAAAAAATCGAGCAGCCCGCCAGCAAAGCGTTTGCGTGATTTGGCAAGCTTGGCGTCTAATCGGTCGGCATCTGCCTGACTGGTATCGAGCGCAGGTAGTGAGCTGCTAGCATCCTGAGCTGAGGCCTGTGTTCCGGCCTGTGTTCCGGCCTGAGTATCGGCCTGAGATGGTGGTGCCGGAGTTGTACTGGTCTCTGGTGTATTGGCTGGATCTGTTCCGATCCTGACCTTGTCGCCGGTCTGGTTGTCGGGTGCTGCCCGCCCGCCATCTTCGGTTGAGGCTTTTTTTCTTAAGAAACTGAATAATCCCATGGTCAGGATTTTAGCAGTCACAAGTTTGTCAGGTTGATATTATTGTCATGTTTGACGCACATAAGCTTGTGTCACTGTGTTTCCGGGAAGCGTTTTTGGCAGCGTTGCTTTGCACTCTGTCGTTAATCCGTTGATAGACAACGACCGGCCTGAACTTAGCCGAACTGAAATGTCATGAAAAGCAAGCAACGCAGTAGCGTCCGTATAATTGCCGGTAATAAGAAGGGCTCAAGGATTCCTTTTCCTGACATCCGTGGCTTGCGCCCGAGCGGCGACCGAGTGAGAGAGATGTTGTTTGCCTGGTTGCAGACATCTATCTCTGGTTGTGATGTGCTGGATATGTTTGCCGGCAGTGGCGCGCTCGGTTTCGAATCTGCCTCCCGCGGTGCTCGACGTGTGGTTATGCTTGAGAAAAATATCACCGCAGTCGATGCATTAAAGAAAAATTGCGAACGACTGGATTTCAGTCAGGTGGCGATCCATGCAGCTGATGCGACCGATGATCGTATCTACACGAACGCGCTGGTGAGTGATAACCGGTTCGACCTGATATTGATCGATCCGCCCTTTGATGCACAATTAACTCAATCATCGGTAGATCTTGTCCAGCGGCTGCAATTGTTGCGTGGCGATGGATTTGTGTATGTGGAGTCGGATAAACGCCACAATTCGCTGCACCTGCCTGATAACTGGGAACTGCATCGCGAAAAAGTAGCCGGAGAGGTGAAGGTATGCCTATACAGGGTGATTGCAGCGGGCTGAATGGCGTGCAATGATGATTGTAACTGCTCTGCTCGATGGAAGGCCAATTGGACATCACTGCAATTTATCCTGGAACGTTTGACCCGGTCACTCTGGGCCACATAGATGTGGCCAGTCGTGCGGCAAAGATGTTTGATCAAGTGATCATTGCCGTGGCTGAAAGCCCTGGAAAAAAACCGCACTTTGATCTGCAGCAGCGCTGCGATATGGCAGAGAAGGTGTTGGCAACTTACCCGAACGTACGAGTCGAGACCTTTAAAGGTTTGTTAGTCGACTTTGCCAGAAACCAAAAAGCTTCAGTGATTGTGCGTGGTCTGCGCGCCGTATCGGATTTTGAGTATGAGGTTCAGCTCGCCAATCTGAATCGCCAGATGGAACCAGCCGTTGAAACCGTTTTTGTTGCCGCCGCAAGCCAGTACACATTTGTGTCCTCCAGTATCGTGCGTGAAATCGCGTCTCTCGGTGGCGATGTGTCGCAGTTTGTAGATCCACTGGTGGAAGCAGCGTTAAAAGAGCGCAACAAACAATCCTGAGTTTGTACTCATGTACTTATTGATAACTAAAACATGGCACTGATAATCACTGACGAATGCATCAACTGTGATGTTTGTGAGCCGGAGTGCCCGAATGGCGCTATCACACAGGGGATTGAGATCTATGAAATCAATCCGGCGCTGTGCACGGAGTGTGTTGGTCACTTTGAAACGTCACAGTGTGTAGAAGTTTGTCCGGTTGACTGCATACCTCTTGATCCGGAACATGTAGAGAGTCGTGAACAATTGATGGATAAATATCATCGCATTATTGCAATTCAGCCGACAAACTGATTACTGTTGGCAATTGGCACAGTAGAAGGTTGACCTTTGGCCAATGGTACGTTGTTTTATTGCGTCTCCACATTGATGACAGGGCTCGCCCTCACGTCCATAGACATTCAGAGTCTGTTGAAAGTATCCGGGTTCGCCTTTTGAGTTAACAAAATCCCGCAGCGTAGTGCCGCCAGATTTAATCGCTGCATCCAGTACTTTTTTAATGTTTTGCGCGAGTAAGTTATATTGTACACCAGTTACTCTGCCGGCTGCTTTGCCAGGTCTGATGCCTGAACGAAACAGTGCCTCGTTAGCGTAGATGTTGCCCACGCCAACCACTATGTGTCCGTTCATAATAAAGTTCTTTACAGCTACTTTTTTGTTGCGTGACAG
>CAZQKJ010000588.1:0-2705 GCA_964593315.1 uncultured Granulosicoccaceae bacterium | reverse complement strand
GCAATGTATTCACCATAGCGAGTCAAGCTGATAGGGAACTGCGCCAAACCAGCCAATGGATCGAATTCATTTTTATCATTTAGTCTCCACAACTGCCCGCGGCTACCATCGGTCATAGCATGTCGGGTTGTAAGCCATAAGTGTTCGCCATCGGAGTGCAGGGCTGTCGGCCTGTGAGCCTGCGGCAGTGAAATTTTGTGTGTTTGTTCGCCATCAAAACGATAAAGAGATCGATCATCTCTGGTATCGGCAAACGCAAACAGGTTGTCTTGATGGATCGTTAATCCATCCACACGATCACTGTTAGGCCAGCCGCTAACCGAATCCGTCTCTGCGCTGTCCAGTGAAAATAGCTTAGGCTCCTGCTTGCCACGAGCGGCAGCCGCCACAACACATCGTTCGTTAAATTGCCCAACGTTAACCAGACGGCTAAATGGCGCTTCGCCAGCGGCGTAGTCATATTGCACCCGCCATTGGTTATCCGGTTCCAGCACATGCAGCTGGCCAGTCCAGGAACCGGTCACAGCAACCAGCTGGTTATCACAGACATTCATCGCATGCACATGCATGACACTTCCCGATTGCATGATTCGCCACTCCCAGTTGCTACCGTCAGTGACAGCATATTCACCGGTGCCGGCACTACGACGCGGGTCTTCAAACGGCCAGTGAAGCAAACCGTTGTAGACAACCGGATTTCCGGTGTCCTGTGAAAACAGACTGCGCTCGTAACGCGGAGATAGATCATCTGTTGAAATAGAATAGATATCAGCGACATTGCTATCTTTGTAAGGCTGACTGTTTACAAACCAAAGCCGATCATTGTAAGCAATAAGCTGCGATACACCCGGCCACTGTTCAAAGCTAGCCACCCGACGGATATCCTGTGCCTCACTCTGTGCGCTGACTTGCAATGACAGAAGGGCCGAAAGGAGGATTGATAGATTCAGAATACGATGTGAGCGACCAGGGCCAGAATCAGGAGTTAACATAGGTACTAAAGTGCCTGCGTGCGTGAGTAGCTTTGACTGCATTTTTGCCATTCAGTTCGCCCCTGATTTGAGTATTTGGGATTTGCGGCGTTGAAACTACAGAAGCGCTATAGCGCTGTAAAGCCCGATCTCACTCGCTACCGGTACAAACCCACAGGAAAGATCAGGACACTGCACCACCAAAAGCAGGTGCCAAAAAGAAGAGCAACGCGAAAGCCGTGGCTGCCTTGCGACCATCCGAAGACAGTCCTACGAATTGTCCGTCACTTTTTGACCCACAATCTCGGGGAATGCCACCGTTTGATGATCTTCTACAGGTGCATCGTCATCTATCATTTTGACCAGACTGTTTGCCAGCCCGAAACCAGCGGCTCTAAAGTCTTCTTTGATCGAATGGACCGGCCGACCAAACCAACGGAGAAAGTCACCGATAGTTTGTTTAGCCACAACGTCGATATCCTCTCCGACGATAAAACCCGCCGTTTCAATACCGTTCACTACCCCGATAGTAGTGCTGACACTGCCCGCTATTATTCCGTCAGGCCTATCCGGAGATTTCAGCAAGCGCGAAATATGTTGCGATATCTCTTCAATGGAATTACCGATGGTTACCCCCGTAACAACGCTGCCATCTAATCCGGTTTCTTTTAAGCCGATCTCAAACCCATCAAGCATGTGTCGGGCATAGGTTTGTTTCGATGGAGGCATAATAATACCGACTCGACTACGCTTGAGTTGTGCCAGTATTTGAACAGCGTTCTGCCCGAAGGCTTTGTTGTCAAAATCAAAGTACGCATGCTGCAATCCCTGCTCTGTTCTGCCGTGAGTGGCAAAGGGAAAGCCCGACTCGTCAAGATAGGCCACACGACTGTCGGTGACCATTGTACCGGAGAGGATGATTCCATCTGCTGCGCGAGTCTCGACAATCTGGCGCACTGTATCAATAGGCGCAGTGGTTTTAGACTGGGGGCTGACTACCAGGTTGTATTGAGTCGATTCAAGCGCTTCAGTAATGCCGCCAATCAACTGCGACATTACCCCGGAAAACTCCTCATCAGTGCCGAGCACCAGGTTGATCACGTTGGTCTTGCCGCTACGCAACCGCACAGCATTTCTATCCGGCTGGTATCCGATCTCCCTGGCAATTAACCGAATCCGCTCTTTGGTATCCTGGCCAATATCCGGAGCGTCATTTAGCGCTTTAGACACCGTTGCTGTTCCGACCCCTACCATATCTGCGATGGTCTTGAGAGTGGGTCGCTTATCTTGAGGTTTGATGTCTATTGACTCGCTGTAGTTATCTAAAAAGTTGACTACATCTGCTTCCGCTATTCTACGGCTCACAGCGATCAGGTTCCAGCCATTGCCCAGGAAATCTAAGGAGAAATTGATGAGCAAAATGCATAAATCGAGCAACCACTACTTGCTTAGTCAATAACGTACCGATAAATACCAGCGGTATTAACCATCATTTTACACGCACACAGCTTCAGCATTTAACACTTATTCAGAGTCCGGTGTTTGCAGAACATGCAAACCACCCCAGCCACCTGCGGGATACAAATAAGGTCAGTAACTAATTGCCTATCTGACACAGTATTGGCGTAACCTGCAAAATATTCGCTTCGCTATAGATGGTGACTCCCAACTGCTCAAACCCCGAATTAGCCCATGATCGTGATATTAAAGTTGGTAACTTTGGCCGATCGAAAG
>CAZQKJ010000587.1:0-2709 GCA_964593315.1 uncultured Granulosicoccaceae bacterium | reverse complement strand
TTTGCTCAAGACCCCATTTAACGGGTATCGGGCTCGACTCTATAAAAAGCATCTTGTGTAAGTCGGCCACTCTGGCATCCAGCTCACGAGCTTTAGCGTCTTCTTTGGCAAGCGCCGCGGCACACATTTGCGCCATTATCGCAGGAGCTACATTGGCCGTGACAGAGATGTTGCCACGAGCACCGGCCAATAGGCTCTCCATGGCGGTTCCGTCATCACCGGTCATTACCACAAAATCATCCGGACACAGTGCAATGACTTCTTTAATGCGCTCAACCGTTCCGTGCGCTTCTTTGGTACCAATGATGTTATCCACAGCTGCCAATCGTGCCGTTGTAGCAGCTGTCATATCGACTGAAGTGCGCCCTGGCACGTTGTAGAGAATCACCGGAATATCGACCGACTCGGCGATCTTTTTAAAGTGCTGGTACAAACCTTCCTGAGTGGGTTTGTTGTAATACGGTGTCACCAGCAAACAGGCTTCTGCACCGGCGGCTTTGGCGTTTTCTGTCAGTTCCAGCGCCTCAGTGGTGGAGTTAGCACCTGTCCCCGCAATGATCGGAATAGCGCCGGCTGCGAATTCGATGGTTTTGCCGATGACAGTCGAGTGTTCCTCCATACTCAGCGTCGCCGACTCACCGGTTGTACCGACCGATACAATGGCATCAGTGCCGGCATCGATATGGAATTTGATCAGTTTTTTCAGAGCATCGAAGTCTACCGCGCCGTCATCTAACATGGGGGTCACAATTGCAACGATACTACCCTGGAACATTGGCTTGCCTCTTTGGTTAAGCGCGAGAGTTAAGCGCACAAGCTTACTGCCCGAACCAAGGTGTGACAAGCGATGTGTGAGCTCGTATCAGGCCGACATTTCAAAAAGGACGCATGTGAGTGCGGAACTCGACAAACGACACTAGGCAGATTTTGTCTCAGACACCAGGGTTTGCGGGTCCAGCGGTTCAGTATCGTCACTACCAGAGCTGCGATGACGTGGCCAGGCATCGAGAATTGCCTGCATAAGTGCTGCCAGTGGAATTGCGAAGAATACACCCAGAATTCCCCACAGCCCGCCAAAAAACAGCACCGAAATGATAATCGCCAGCGGGTGCAAATCAACCACTTCAGAGAACAACAGTGGCACCAGTACGTTGCCATCCAGGATCTGAATTATCTGATAGGCCGCCAGAAGGTATCCGAGCTTGGCGCTAAAGCCCCATTGAAAATAGGCAATAATCGCAATCGGGAGGGTCACGACCACCGCCCCTACAAACGGAATGATCACCGACACGCCGACCAGAAAACTCAACAGCACGGCATAGCGTAAATCCATCAGCGCGAAGGTGATATAGCTAACCAGCCACACAATCAGAATCTCGATAAATTTACCACGAATATAGTTAGCGATTTTTGTGTCGGCTTCAGTCCAAACCTTCTCCGCCAGTTGACTGCGGTTTGGCATAAACCCCCGCGCCCATTCCATTAATAAAGGTTTGTCTTTCAGTGCAAAGAACACAATCAACGGCACCAGCACCACGTACACAGAAATCACAAACAGGTTCAGAAAGCTTGCGATAGAAAATGACAGGAAGCTCTGACCCCAGCGCCCGACCTGGCCACGCACATTGAGTATTAAATCGTTAATCTGCTCAGCAGTAAAAACCGTCGGGTACAACTCAGGCAGACGCTCCAGCTGCTCCTGACCGGCCGCGATCATGTTCGGTAACTCACGTATCAAAGAGGTCACCTGCGCTGACAACAAGGGCACAACACCAAACAACAGCAACAGACAGAAAAATACAAAGACCAGCATCACGGTCGTTGCCGCCAGGGGTCTTGGAATATGGTAACGCTGCATGGCGGTGACCACACCATCGAGCAGATAAGCGAATACCAACGCCACCAGCACCGGCGCCAGCACGCCACCCAGTAACCAGATGACCAGAAACGCAGATATCAGCAACAATACTAATATGACTGCTTGCGGATCCGAGAAATTCCGCTGGTACCACTCTTTAATCGGATCTAACATTTTGATAACAGTTTAACCATGAGTTATCGGGGAAAAAGTTGCAGCGAGCCACGTCGGCACCTGCGGTTACAGCCTTAATTTTTATATTTTGTTATTGACAGGATAGTTCAACTCTCAGACAACACATCAAAAGCTTGTGTAACATCTTGATTAATGGCGATAATATCCAGGGAAAACCGTAATTTAGGCCAAATATTCCCACACCATGTTCCAGGCTGAACTGCGCACTATCATCCCACCTGCTGAATTATACCGGCAGGAAGGCTATCCTACACCAAGCCTCCGCTAAACCGTCATAACCATCCTCTTCCGTAACCAATACAAGAATAGACAATGCGTACCACCCAACTGCAGATAGCGACCACCAAAGAACAGCCGGCAGACGCCGAGGTGATCAGTCATCAGCTGATGTTACGCGCCGGCCTGATACGGCGGCTTGCATCAGGTCTCTACACCTGGATGCCAATGGGTCTGCGCGTGCTGCGTAAAATCGAGCAGATCGTTCGCGAGGAAATGAACAACGCAGGCGCCGCCGAACTATTGATGCCCGCCGTGCAGCCTTCAGAATTATGGGAAGAATCTGGCCGCTGGGGTCAGTTTGGACCGGAACTTCTGCGCTTTAAAGACCGGCATGGCCGAGACTATTGTATGGGGCCTACACATGAAGAGGTCATCAC
>CAZQKJ010000586.1:0-2724 GCA_964593315.1 uncultured Granulosicoccaceae bacterium | reverse complement strand
TCCTTTAACTGGACTTTAACCAGTTAGATGATCAGCCGTTACGGCATACGGTCAAATCTTGACATAGTCTATTATATGCCCTAGCAACCCCGTCATCTTCGGCTATACGCTTCGTGAGGCGAGTAACCGCTTTCGTTACACCACTGTCGCTTCCAATTCCGAATAGTTTTCCTATCTCTGAGAGCTTCATACTCCCATATTCCTGACACAGCTTCATCGCCATTACTCGCCCTGTGTTATCCACGCCACTTCCTCTTTTCGCTATCAGCAATTCCTGCTGCTCACACTGATACTCTCGGCATACCAGCGATAGGATTATCTGCGCATCAACTACCGGACGCTTTCTACTCACCTCCTTGCTACTCGCATTGGAATGTAAATGCGCATTGTCTATAAACTTCTCACTGCCTCGTACTGCTGGCCAATGGCCCTTTGAGTAGAATTTCTCCGTCTCCTCATCATTACCACGCTCTACAAATCGTTTGTACGACGCTGTCGGTTGCCCTGACTGCAACTCCCCTAATACCGCGCCCTTGTACAACCATTCTGGAATTGTCACCTGATTCCGGTAAGCCGGATAGCTTGACCAACGATACGTTTCCAACCGCTTTACCAAGGGCTTTGCCGTCTCTACTGGATTGCGATGTATATATCGGCTTACCTCTAAAAGATAACTCGACGCTTCTATGTTAATTGCCTTATACCGGCCTCGGAATAACGAACCATCCGTCTGCTTCAAAAAGTTGTGATGCTGGGTGTACACACCGTTTATGTGGCGCATCGCTCGCGACAGGTTCCCTCGCGGCGTTCGTACCAGTAAGTGATAGTGGTTACCCATAAGACAATACCCATGGATCTCCAACTTAAAGCGTTTATGCGCCTGCTCCAGACAGCTTAGAAAATACTCGTAGTACTTCACATCGTGAAATACTTGCTGACGGCCACGCCCTCGATTCATTACGTGATAATACGCTCCCTCATACTCTACTCGCTCTGGTCTCGCCATTACCACAGATTAGTGAATTATATTTCTTATGTCAAGATTTGACCCCTATAGTCTTTGCGAACTCTTCGATTAGGAGTGATGATAGGCCTTATTGTCTCTTGCATGGTGTCCACCTATTTTAAGTGGACACTATTGTTGGGGCTTAATTCCAGCCTGGCTAGTGGGTGCTGACTGGACGGTTACAATTGGATTGTCAAAAGAAGCAATTCAGCTGTACGTGAGCTACTGGATTCAAAATATGGATCAATAACTGTCAAGTGGTGACAAACCATGAGTCTAAGCAGTTAGAGTGTATTTCTTTCTGACCAAAAGAAATATACAGCCGAAGGAGGAAATAACATTAACGCGAAAAACCAGCGAATTTTTTTCTCAAACACGGCTCTTAAAATGCTTATGTACAAACACACAAGAAGAGCGAACAGTAACGAGAAGAGAGTTGCACCTCTAAGTCTATCGTTGATCGTCATTTCAGCAGCATCGGCAATCAGAAAAAGCACCAGGAATGTTGCCAACCCAATACCCATAATAAGGCTGTATCGATATTTCCACAACCAACTCGAGGCGCGCCTCATAGATGAAATAGGTGATTTAGGTGATTTATGGGATAACAAAACAATACTCAATTGGCTCTTCTATTTTAAACCTATGGTGCCTCCATGACCGCCTACAAGAGGCACACCACCTTTGAGAGAATAGTCTAGCTTAAAACCATTTTTAACATCAAGTCCAATACTTCCTTTTAACGATGCTCCCACACCGCCTTCGAGATGTCCTCCAAGAATAACCCCGTGATCCAAAAACTCCGGAATTTCCGGGAGATCTGGTACATCTTTACCGACAATTTTATCAATTATTGGATCTACGTGATCGTTGTATAACTCGACGAATTGATCGCCCACAGACTTTGGAGTGATTGTCACCGTGCCTTCAAGTCGACCTTCAACAGCAATAGCTTCAACTCCCCCGCTTGCCTTTAAACTTACTTCGGATTTTAAACCTTTGATCTCTGCTTTTCCTTCCATTTTCAAGTTGCCATTGACAGTCCCTACAGTCATCTGACCTTTCGCATTTACGAGCTCTCCTATGTTTTCCTCTCTTGTGAGTTGCGCACCGGTTGCTTCAAAATCAACACCACCTAAACCTGCAGACAGCTTTCCTTTTTCAGCATTAAAATTAAAATGTGGCTTCGTAAGATCGGCGTTTAGCCTACCCAATTCGACTCCACCTTCCGTGCTAGTGTACGCAACGTAGTCTGGGTCCTTGTCGGCACTCTGTTGATTAGATGTTTTTGCAGTACGTGCATCAATCTGATCTACAGCTTGCTCACGAATTCCGTCTATGTTTGAGTTGCGGTAATGATCAAACGCCTCGCGTGGTCCGTGGGCTGCCGCCATCTTGTTCGGATCATGCTCAACGACTTTTAATGCCTCGGATGTTCGGACACGATCCGGATGCCGTTCAGGTGCAGTAATACCATGGCGGGTTTTATCAACAGCAAAACTGTCTTCACCCACATCATAGGTTCCTTCGCCAGTCTCCGGGTTATATGTCGAACCATCTGAACTTGAATAAGTACCATCACCGTTAGCCCAAACTGCATCTACACCACCAGTAGGTGTCGGATTTGCACCGAAGAGTTCGGCATGTTCGTTTGGCACACCTTTGGGAAGTTCTCTCGTCTCATCGGATTCAACGTCTGCAGCCTCTTTGGTTTCTAT
>CAZQKJ010000585.1:0-2733 GCA_964593315.1 uncultured Granulosicoccaceae bacterium | reverse complement strand
GATAAAGTGCTGGAGATATCATGGGTAGGGCAAGAGTATTTGAGCTGCAATGAATACCCGGTTTCTGTTCGTTTTAGTATTTGTTGCCGGAGTAAGTGTCGGCTGGTTAGGTAAAGCCTGGATGCGGCCTGTGGTTTCCGATTTGGTCACTGTCGCGAACGATAGTCCGGATTCGTCTAATGACGACTTTCAAATTGCCAGTAGTTCGACAGATGCAGCCACAACACAACTGACTGATTCGCCAGACTGGCTCACGCCCGGCCAGAGTATTGTGGAGGTTCAGGAGCCTCTGCAACAAATATTCGATAGCTCCACTGATTTACCTGCAATTGATATTTTCAAAAGATTGCTCGTTAATCGTTTCTACTACGATGCGATGATTGTTTATCAGGAACAGTTTCAACAGGATAACCAATCTGCTGCTGAGCTAAAGATGGTTTTACTGGAGCATCTGAACAAATTATCCGGTGCTCGAAGCAACAATGACTTTATGGAGTTAATAGATAATTATCTGTCGGTTTACTACGACGATATCGATGTGCTTTTATTGTTGGCCGATTTCAATCAGAAAAACGGCAGATATTTTGAAGTTGTCGATGGTTATTTGCTGGCGAGAACTTACGCCTATACAGATGTTGATCGGCAAAATGTGCTGGCGCGTTTTAACGACTTTGTGAAAGGAATAGATGGTGTGTTCACCAGCCAGAAAAACTGGTTATCCTTGATCGGCCTGTATTCTCACATTGAGACTTCAGGTCTAATGACTTCTACCTTCCAATACCGACAGGCTATTGCTCATCTTCGCAGTGGTGATGAGTATTTAGCGACCGAGCAACTCAGGCAATTGGTCAGCGATAGTCTGGTCGGAGAAGCGGCATCAATTGAGCTGAATAGATTGGTCGGTAATACCTCCGCTGATACAACGGCGTCGGTTGATAGTTTTACCTGGGAGGGATCTGAGACAATAGCATTGCAACAGTTGGGGAATCAGTATTTGGTTGATTTAACTTTGAATCGCCTTGATAACATCAAGTTGCTAATAGATACCGGTGCTTCGATCACTACCTTATCCAGAGAGTCGTTTCAGTCTTTGAATAGCTTTGCAGACGCTGTTGAGCAGGAGAGAAGATTGTTCCGTACTGCCGGTGGTGTGGCGCAAGGGACAGTCTATTCAGTGCCTGAGTTAACACTGGGCACTTATCAGTTAACTGACACTCAGATAGCAGTACTGGATTTTGAGCTGAAGCCCGGTGTAGATGGGCTGTTGGGGATGAACATCCTTGGACAATTTCGATTCCAGATTGACCAGGAGAACGCCAGCTTACTGTTGAGTAGAGAGTAAAGTGGTTAGCTTCCACAAATAGTAACTAAAGTCTTGCGCTATTTAACGTCATGACGTAAACTGTGCATGAAGGTGTGAGTCAGCGCTGTAGTACATGGCTGGCTGTGTTTAGCTATTTGAAGGTGTATACCATTGAACATTATTCGATTTCTGGCATTGCTCGTCTTAAGTACTCTGGTCTATCAGCCAGTTCACTCTCAATCCTTACCCGCCTGTGTCAGTGTAGCATCTGACGCAGATGGTGACGGCTTTGGCTGGGAGAACAGCGCGTCTTGTCTGGTTACTAACACATCTTTAGTAGCGCCGACTTTCACTAATCAGGAAACTGGGAACACAGTAGGGCTCACACGTGCTATCTGGTCTGCATCTGATTTCACTGAAGATGTTTTGTGTACCAACTTTCAGTTTGATGGTGAGTTTTATCGCACTTCAGACGGCGGCACCCGGTATGCTTTTAGTCCGTTGTCTGAGACTTCCCCATTTGTTGGAAACGTGGAAATTGAAGATATCAATAACGTTATTCAGACTCAAACCTGGACGCTTGATAACGGTATCTATTTTGGTCCATCTGAATTGGCGCTATCTCCCTGGGTTCAGATTGTTGACCTTGCAAAGGGTGAGGTTTTTCAAGACTCTATTGATACGCTAAACGCTGTTCGTGTTTGGCTAACGAATGAGCGTTTTGTGCTATGCAGTACCTTTAATCCATTTACGCGGTTTGTGCCCACAGGTTCCGCTACACCAGTTGACGAGGGTGGCGGATCGTCTGATGTAGATGGCTGTGATTACAGCAGTGCGGCTGAACATGATGGTTACGGCTGGAATCCTGTGACCGGAATGTCCTGTGCACCAATTGCCATGGGTACAAGCGACAATTGTAATTACGATGACGCTGATCAATTCGATGGTTGGGGATGGGATCCTGTTGCCGGTCAATCCTGCGCGCCTTTGGTAGTCGAGGACGAACCCACCACTGATCAAGATTGTGATTATTCAAGTGCTAGCGTTAACGAGGGCTTTGGATGGAATCCGATCACTGGTATGTCGTGTTCACCACGGACTTAAGGCAAAAAAGCGTCTTAGTGTAATTGCAATCGGGCTTGAACTTGATTGTATCGATCAACAGATTGGTCTGTCATTTGATTCGAGCTTGATCATGTGTTCGGCGAGGCGATGGGGTCATCAATGGCGACATGCACGCTGTTAGATTAAAAACAATGAGGTCCACAAGCGGCAACAAGCAAAATACACACTAAACTGCGGCATGGGGCAAGTAGCCTGTCCTTAATATTGGGGAATTGAAAATCCTAATCAAGAAACGTACACAAGATTATGGTTTCCTTTCCTTTCCTTTCCTTTCCTTTCCTTTCCTTTCCTTTCCTTTCCTTTCC
>CAZQKJ010000584.1:0-2736 GCA_964593315.1 uncultured Granulosicoccaceae bacterium | reverse complement strand
TTTGGAACGGCAACGGGTGGTCTGGATCCAACGCTTTCGTGGAGGCCGATCTTAGCAACAACGGTACGAGCTGGACTTTACCTGACGTAGACTTCACCGTTCCAGCAAACTATCGCATCCGCCTTATTTCTCACGATGTTGCCAGAAACATAGCAAGAGCCGCCGATAATCCTACGACCACGTTCACAGCGCAATGAACATTTTAGGTCATTGTGGACAGACAGTCTCCAGTCAAAAGTAATCCATAGAACCAATTTCCAGGATCTAAACACTCGTAGATCCTTCTATACCGCGCTTAACATTATCGGGTAGAGTGGGTTTGGTAATAGAGCTTTATGATTCCATGAATCTACTTGTCCATATTGAACGCTCGTTCAGCCCTGACACTTCGTTTTCGACTCTGCGAGCTAAATCGCATACCCCAACTTCAAGGCACTACACGTAATAGTTACTGCGCTCTGCGCAACGAAATAATCCACGCACGTAAACACAACCAAGGCTCAAAAGCACCCATACCAATACTAAAAAAAAGGGTGTGATGGAGACCGGGAATGCTCACGGAATCCCGAATCATCGCGAAACGTTGCCGCAAACAGAAAACCACAGCACTTACCTAAAAACAGTGAAGCCCTAAACAGGCGTGAAAAATCGAGCAAAATTCGTCAGGCCACCTAACATCATTACATTATCAGCGATTCATCGTTTTGTAACATGAATTTATATTGTCATTACATAAAAACATGGTAGCTTCTCCCAAAGAGTTCGCTTCGCTGCTAACAACAACCCTCTGTGCAAATCATAAAACCGATAATAATTATGTATAAAACAACGTTTCCAGGTCAGCTAGCAACACTGGCACTGTTACTTGGATTAAATATACCGTCAGTCGAAGCACAGGCAACCGGGCCCGTCAGGATAATGCCGGTTGGCGACTCCATAACCGAAGGATTCACACCTAACGGGAATGCCGAGGGAGTCCCGAGCTACAGATTGGAATTCGAATCACTCTTATCCGCAGATGGGTGTGATTATGAGATGGTAGGTTCAAGAACCAGAAATTTTCCAGGAAATCCCACTGTATTTACGGGTGCGCATGAAGCCTATTCTGGCCATAAGGCCAACCACATTCGCGATGGCCTCGATAGCAATGGCAACGGCACTATAGACTCCTCGGAAAACCCGGGGATTGATGTAATGATGACTACACATGATCCCGATGTGGTTCTGCTTCACATCGGCTCAAACGATATGAATAGCGGACAGTCAATCAATGGCACCGTTAGTGAGATAGAAGAAATAATCGCCAAGATTACATCCGCAAACAGCGCCACCAAAGTATTGGTCGCTAACGTCATCCCGTGGTACGGATCGAGTCAGGCAAATTCAAATATACAAGCTGATACCCAGGAACTCGGCACTAAAATCACGACTGCAATTGCTAACCTGAATAATCCCAACATCATACTTACAGATGTACGTTCAGGGTTTACTCAATCAATGATGCAAGATGACTTAATCCATCCGGAGTCTTCAGGTGAGGCACACATAGCAGATGCCTTTTACAATGAGTACAGCAACATATACTCGTGTGATGGCCCTTCACAGACTGTTGATTTTATCGCACCAGAAACTTTTATAACGGTTCCCGCTGTAGCCAGCAGCGTGAGTGGCACAACTACCTATAGTGGATATGCAACAGATATTGGTGGCTCTGGCTTCGATAAAGTCTGGGTAGCGGTACGAGATAACAACGCAAACAACTGGTACAACTTCACCGATGGTACGTTTGGACCAATTACTCAAGGCGGAGTTGACGTAGGAATAACCAATTCATCACTCAGCAATACTTCAACGGACTACACTGATTGGAGCATCACCCTCACGCTACCGGCAGGCAACTATACGTTTTTTGCGCTTGCATTCGACAATGAAGGCAACAATGAATACAGTGGTAGCGGCGTATGGCCTACCAACCATGACTACAACGTTACAGTTACTGACTCCACTATCCCGTCTGCGCAAACCACTCACCCCAGTAACGGAGAGTCTCTAAACGCCGGCGTAGTCGACGTACTTGGAAATTCATCAGATGATATATCAGGCGTTTCCAGAGTACGCGTCCGGATTCAACGCTTGGGAACCGCTCCCCCCCTCTATTGGAATGGTACCGACTGGTCCAGCTCTATCACTTATCTGGATGCCAACCTGACCAACAATGGTGGCAACTGGACTCTTCCTGGCGTTGATCTCACCGCTCCGGCCAACTACCGCATCCGACTTATTGCTATTGACGCCGCTGGAAATGTCGCCAGAGTGACTGACAACTCAAAAACTGACTTCACTATTAACGAAAACGACACTTCCGCACCGATCGCAAATACTACTTCACCATCGGACGGAGAATCCAAAAGCGCCGGTGTATTTGATGTGACTGGTAGTGCTACTGACGATATATCTGGCGTCTCGAGGGTTCGGGTTAGAATCCAACGACTGGGCAGTTCACCATCCCTTTATTGGAATGGCAACACTTGGATTGCCTCAGTTTCTTATGTTGAGGCAAACTTAAGCGGCAATGGTGAGAATTGGACAGTTCCGAGTGTAGATCTATCTGTTCCAGCGAATTACCGCATCCGCCTTATTGCCTATGACGTTGCCGGAAATATTGCCAACGCAAACCTGAATCCGAGAACTGACTTCACGATAACACTAAACGACACTAACATTCCTTCAGCACAG
>CAZQKJ010000583.1:0-2740 GCA_964593315.1 uncultured Granulosicoccaceae bacterium | reverse complement strand
AAGATGGTATGGAGCCACTGCGAGTGAGTGGTGCACGCAAGGTTGCAGATGGTGTGACTACCATGGAAGAAATACTGCGTGTGGCACCTCCACCAATGGATTACTAGGCGTAGGTACAGTTATTCTGCTAACGCGGCGATGAACTCATCATCGCCCAAAGCAATGATGTCTCCTGCAACAATTTTCTTGCGCTTGCGGGTTTCTCTCTCGCCGTTGACGGACACCAGGCCCTGTTCAATCATCAATTTAGCCTCACCGCCGCTGTTGGCGAGGCCTTCGAATTTGATTAACTTAAATAGCTCCACCGGCTCTTTATTGAGAATGATTTTTCGCATACGTCTGATATTACATTTGAATTTAAAGTAGTGCCCGGGTATCGGTTCCAGTCTAACGGATTTTTTGTCTATTTAAATCTTGTCTCGTTCGTGGAACAAATTTCCTCTATAGTGAGGCTTTCCCTCTGGAGGTACTGTGATGCTAAGTGGATCTTGTTTGTGCGGCGAAGTGACCTATCAGGTGGCAGAGCCGATTGATCACTTTACACATTGTCACTGCTCAATGTGTCGCAAGATTCACGGCACACCTTTTGGCACATACTTCAGGAGTCCGCAGGTAACATTTACCAGCGGTCGGGACAACATCGCTATGTATGAATCGTCCCCCGGGTTCTTCAGGTGTTTTTGTAATCAATGCGGGTCAGTAGCGCCGGAAGAATCTCAAGAGGCGGATTACCACTTTGTGCCTGCCGGTGGCATTGATGGTGATATCACTGAACGACCGTCTCAGCACATTTTTGTCGAGTCCAAGGCAGACTGGTATCAAATTACCGATGAGTTGCCACAGGCAGACTGTTACTCCATGGATTCCGCAGGTGCCGGAGTAGAGCAAGCGGATCGAAGCAATGCACAGACGGGGCATGTGGCCGGCAGTTGTCTCTGCGGCAAGGTCACCTTCAAGTATACCGAGGGTGCGGATAAACTGATGATGCTGTGTCACTGTAGCCGGTGTCGAAAAGTAAAAGGTGCGGCACACGCCTACAATCTATTTGTGGCACCGCAAGATTTTCACTGGCTTACCGGTGCTGACAACGTAACGGTATACGATCTGCCGAATGCTGATCGTTTTGGCAACAGCTTCTGTCGTGACTGTGGTTCTTCAGTGCCAAGAAAATCGGCTAACAGTCCGATGTTTAATATCCCTGTCGGTACGCTTGATGACACACCGGATATTGATCCAAAGGCGCATATTTTTGTCGGGTCAAAATCCAACTGGTTCGAGATAACCGGATCAATACTGCAGTGTGAAGAAATGCCGCAGGACTAGTCGGTGTTGATACTGAGGCTAAGATACAAATACGCAATTAGCCGTAGCGATTGTTTAATCGACGAAGGCTTTTTCCATGACAAAAGTACCCGGCTTGCTGTTTGAGCCTTCGGTCAGACCGAATTGCTGACAAATGGTTTTCATGTCTTTGTTAAGACCCATTGAGCCACAAATCATCACTCGGTCGGTTTCAGGGTTGAGTGCTTGTACGCCCAGATCTTTAAACATTTGGCCACTTTCAATCAACTGGGTAATTCGGCCTTGCGGTGTGAATTCTTCCTGTGTGATCGTTGGGTAGTAGCGAACCTTTCCCTGCGATAACTCACCGACCAGAGGATCCTGCGGCAAGCTGGTAATCAGCTCCTGGCTGTAACCCAATTCTTCTACCTGGCGGCAAGTGTGAGTCAGGATGATGTCATCATAACGCTCGTAAAGATCCGGATCGCGGATAAGCGATGCAAATGGAGCGACTCCCGTACCCGTGGCGAACAGATATAAACGCTTGCCCGGCAGCAGTGCATCAAGCACCAGCGTACCAACCGGTTTTTGCTGGACGATGATCTGATCACCCACCTGGATTTTTTGCAGGCGTGAAGTGAGTGGTCCGTCGGCTACCTTGATTGAATAGAACTCCAGTTCCTCATCCCATGATGGGCTGGCGATCGAGTAGGCGCGCTTCACCGGTTTTGGGCTGTCACCCGGTAAGCCGATCATTGTAAACTCACCGGATCGGAAGCGCAGGCTGTCAGGGCGCGTCACTCTGAAAGAAAACAGTCGGTCGTTCCAGTGTTTTACCTGGGTAACGGTTTGCGCATCAGGGGCGGATTGAGTCATAAGTATTCGCGTAACAGGTTTATAATGCCTGTAGTCTATGGCTCCTGAGAGCGTTTTCCCAGTGCTTAAGGTTTGAAAACAGCTACCTTTGTCAACTGTTCAACAAGCATGAGAAATCGCGCAACATTGTTCTGTATTAGGTGATTGCCTGTGAAAATTGAACTGGCGTTTGGCCACTCCGGAATAGAAGTTGATCTGCCATCCGAGGCAAATCCCACGGTGTTGCGTAAACCGGCTATGACCGTGCCTGGGGCTGCTGACGAAATAATCAGTCATGCGCTGGCCCACCCGATCGGTTCGCAAAACCTTGCCCGGCTCGCCAATGGTGCTGCAACAGCCTGCATACTGATCTGTGATATCACTCGGCCGGTACCAAACGCTGCCTTCCTGCAACCTGTGATTCGTCAATTGATGGAAGCCGGTGTACCAGCTGCGGGTATCACGGTGTTGGTCGCCACCGGATTGCACAGGCCTAATCTTGACCAAGAGCTGGAAGAGCTGCTCGGTGATCCCTGGGTACAACAGAATGTGCGAGTAGAGAATCACTACGCACGTGATGAAGATAGTTGTATACATCTGGGTG
>CAZQKJ010000582.1:0-2740 GCA_964593315.1 uncultured Granulosicoccaceae bacterium | reverse complement strand
CATTTTCTGGTTGATTTCTTCACAAATGAGCACTTTGCGCGCGTTGAACAACTTTTCGGCCACAGAGGCACTGGATTTTTCGTTTTTTTCTTCTTGTGATGCCATTGTGGATCTCCAGACACGGCGATGATTACGGTAAGCGCAGTAGTTTAGCTTGTGTCAAATAAGTTGCACGTAAAATGCCCGATGCTATCCGACAAGTCACATCGCAGACGAACAGTACCGCGACCGTCCTGACCACGAAAACAATGACCAAACGACCCTGCGCGCCAAATTAACGTCGCCCTGCCCAACGTAAAAGGCAGACAAATCCAACATCATAAAACAGTAAAATCGCCGCGGCAGGTACACACAGGACACCTCAAAATACCACGCAACAAACACGATTATTACGTCAGTACACTAAAATAATATGATCCATCGCGTTCTATAACGTCGCCAAGATGCCAGTTTCTGATAGACAAACGTACGTTCGTGCTACAATATCAGCATAATCATGAAGATTTTCGCATCAATTACCTGGCAGCGAATGCTGCAAACGGTCTGTAATCAACCAACAGCACCGGGCACTGAATGCGAAACACTGTGCGCAAACACTACCCATCTCCCCCCAAATACCCAGTTCAGTTATAGCCGGCACGTTGTGTGTCTCGGGCCGGCTTATCCATCCCTGGCGCTACGCCTGGATGACTTTCCACCAATCGTAAGACACACATATAGCTTCAATTGAATACAGGAACATCGAGCAATGAGTAAAGGTACAGTTAAGTGGTTTAATGCCGACAAGGGCTACGGATTCATTACACCGGAAGATGGTGGCAAGGATCTATTTGTGCATTTTTCCGAAATCCAGAACGACGGTGGCTATGCTTCCCTGAATGACGGACAAGCGGTTGAGTTTGAAGTAAGTCAGGGCGACAAAGGCCCATGCGCAACTAAAGTAGTAGCTTCTTAAACACCGTTCTATCAAGTAATTCTGGTGCCACAAAGTGGCGCCTGTGTTTTATACGCCGGGGATTTGTCCCTGGCCAAGTGATAACCGCTCGTCCCTGAGCTATAGCCGTAGCGAACGCCGAGTGAAAGGCTTGCTGCAGCGGGTCTCGGCTGTACGAGACCGGAACTATGCCCTCTCAATCTACCTCATACCTGCAACGTGACAACTATAAGCTCGCGTACGCTCACACACCTTCCCTGAAAGATACGCACAGCTGCGACCGTGGACAGTGCAATGTTATATTTTGCGGTGGTTTCAAATCGAGTATGCAAGGCCTTAAAGCGCTTGCACTTGAGACTTTTTGCACAACACACAACATTGAATTTACCCGCTTTGACTACAGTGGTCACGGAGAGTCCGACGGCAAATTCACCGACGGTAACATCGAGATCTGGCTTGAAGATGCACTGAGTATTTTTGATGAAATAACCAGCAAGCCTGGCACTGGCACTATTGTTATAGGCTCAAGCATGGGAGCCTGGATCGCAACCTTGTTGGCAGAGCAGCGAAAAAACAAAATTACCGGGCTCATCACGATTGCTGCAGCACCGGACTTTACCGAAAAGCTGTTACTAAAAACTCTAAATGATGAACAGCGGTCTCAGCTTGAATCAGGTATGACTATCAATTTACCCTCCGACTACGACGATGGCTCACCCTACCCGATCAGCCCTCAGCTAATATCCAAAAGCCGCAGCCAGTGTGTTTTACACAGACCCATTGATATTACGACTCCCGTTCGCATGCTGCACGGTACCGCAGATAAAGATGTACCGTACCAGCTCTCGATTGACTTGATGAACGCCATTCAATCAAAAGATATCACCCTGAATTTGATCAAGGATGCGGACCACAGGCTGTCAGATGTGTCCCACCTTGATACTCTGAATAACACCTTGTTGTCTCTCCTCGAGACTTGACCCGATAGAGCCTGCCTGGCCAGCCACACAACCCCCTGCTGCTAATGTATCGACGGTGCAAGAGCCACCAGGTCATGTAAGTTGGTGATCTCGATATCCGCATGCGGTATGTTTACAGGGTAGGCTTCATTCGAGCGATTCATCCAGGCTGTTCGACAACCCGCATCACGTGCAGCCACTACATCGTTGACCGGGTGGTCACCGACGTGCAGTACAGACTCTGGTTGCACACCCAACAAGTCGAACGCTTTGATAAACATATCCGCCGCAGGCTTGGCTGGCAAAGACATCGTGGCCGCCAACTCTGCATCAAACAAATTTGCAATACCGATAACGCCAAGATCCGCGTTACCGTTAGTAATGGAGCCCAATCGATAGTGAAACGATAATTGCTGCAGGCTGTCCATCACATCATCATAGAGCGTGACTTTCTGACGCTCAGCTATACATACCCGGAGCAGTTCCTGAACTTGACTATCACTGGCACCAAAAGGCTGTAACAACTCAAGCGTTGCGAGGCGGCGTAATTCGGTTACATCATTGGCAAGCTGCGGTGCGATATCGAGTTTGGATCGGCGCATCGACAGGACATCGGCACGATTGTATTTACGGGCCACTTCAGGGAAATGCTCTGCAATCCAGTCAAAGTATACTTGCTCCGCCTGTGAAATGACCGGGGCACATGGCCAGAGCGTGTCATCGAGGTCAAAGGTGATCGCGGTTATTCCCAACTCACGCAAACTGATATCAGGTTTTGCAGGCATTCAGAACGGTTCTCGGTTGTGTACCTTGTAATCATACTGGAAAAGCGGCCGCCACTATCCCG
>CAZQKJ010000581.1:0-2749 GCA_964593315.1 uncultured Granulosicoccaceae bacterium | reverse complement strand
ACATTGTTTGCGTTGCGCTGAGCATCTGTTGGCTTGTTCGCAACTGATTCCGACTCACCATCCTGCAACAAGACAAACGCACCCAGGGCTCGTCGCTGTGCGTTGCCTGGAGCATTCTTCTGAACATACCAACCACCCTGCGCTCCCGATTGAACTTTTTTACCCAAATCACCGAACTGCGATCGCGCAAACATGTCGGTTCGCTTGGGAACGCGGGCAACCCGTTCTTCATCAATGTAGGTTGTTGGTGTATCTACCCGTTTGAGCTTTTCAAACGCAAACGCACCTGTCACATAGTCTCTTTTTGCGTATGGATCTCTATTAAGCCCACTCTTTGATGTTCGACCCCCGACCCACCAGATCGGACCTTTAGTTTCAAACCACGGCTGATGCTTCCAGGGTGCTAACGGCAGGTCAGTGGCAATGACCATATTGGTTGTGACCACCGCTAAGCCGAATTGATTCCCCAGCCAAGGGACTGTCAAACAATTATTCTCAACGGTTGCAATCCCTGCGGCTACTGCCAGTTTATTCGCATCTACATCTGATGCAGTTGCACTATGGGCTTTTGCCTGATAGCCCAGCGTATTGAGGTAGCTCGCAAGAATCACTGCGGTTTCACTGGCACGTAACGCTGATCGATGCTCCTGAGCATCCATAATCCAGTCGGCACCCGGCTCACCGTGTTTCGGGGTCCGCAGAAACTCATCTACAATCACTATCGCATGGGTGTGCGCTTGTATCGATGATGGAGGTCGTTCCAATGATTCCTTTAACCTCGCCATAATTTCATCGATGCCGGACGCCAGGGTTTTGGTTTGTTTTGTTCGAATGTCATGACCTAGTCGATCAACATCAGGATTGCAGGTTGGCGTGCTAAGTACACAAGTATCTGTCAACTGACAAACTGCCATCATCGATGCATCCTGAAAATACCCGAATGACTTAAGGTGTCGTGCTCGCTCTTGCGGACATTCAGGGGCCGCAGCGACATTCGAGTTGACCAATCCGTCCCGAATAACATCCATCATTGCTTGATACTCTCCCATCGCGTTAACGAGAGAGTACGGCGTGTTCAATCTTCGAAAATCGAGAGGCACAGCTGCTGGCACCGCAGTTAAATCAGGAAGACTATCCGCTCGACGCAGCCGTTCTAGCGGGTATGGCCCAAGGTGTGGTTCTCTGTTTTTGGTGGAAAAAAAACGCAGCCCCAAACTAGATTCCTCTATTTCGTTATCAGTTGCCTGCGTCAAACGTACAAACAGCTGTCTGACGGCTTCTGATACAATTTATTCTGAAATCAGAAGGTACTGTAAATGAGGCAAAAACTAAATACTGCGCTGGCTTTTTTAAGCGCCACCGCCGTATTTACCGCCTGTTTCCGTTGATCCCCACATACGATGCCGTTATGCACGAAGTTCGTAATAATCGCGCGACGGTGTACTGGGACACACGCACCACAAATCCAATAGAACTGGCAGATTTTGGTTTCAAGCGACACAATGGAAATCCAAAGCCGGTTTTACTGCAACAACCGTAAAACAAGACTTAATTCATCCCACACCGGGTGCCTGCTTTTAGCAACACACTACACAGTGTTGCCTATCTCATGCAGATGCTTTAAATGGCATTGGATCGTGAAACAAGACCACAGCTTCGCACCGGAACAGATGCGCCAAATTCCCCGCCTATTAACAGATATAAAATCAGGCACCGACGCTCAGGACCTGTCTCGCACTCAACTTCTCACAAAGAAAAAGAATACATCCAGTGTGGTCGGTCGGGTTTCGGGTGTATTGCCACTTCGTCCAAAAAAAAGCCGGCCATCCTCTGAGACGAAATAGATACTGAATCTTCTTTGCCCTAGGAATTCTTCAGATACTGGCACACCGTCAACAGTCGTGGACTCTGTGGTGAAGTTAATAAATGACGCGTCACCGAGCGATGTAGTTACAGACTCGCCTGGAAACTCCAGAGAGTTAACTGTTGTGCTCGCGACCACTGCTCCTGTCTCTGGTGATATTGTGGGTACTGTACAGTTTAGGTCAGAGAAAGATGCTGAGTTGAATACTTCAGTATTATCATCAAAAGACAGTGTCAACAATTCAGATTGAGTATTAAATACACCATCAAATGCAAAACAGCCGGTAGTCCAGTCGCCAACGAGTCCACTCGTAACGCTAGCAACCGGATCTGGTGTGCTGTCGGGTTCTGGCATCAGTTCCGGGGTAGCTTCGGTGTCTGATTCCGTTACTTCATTTGAAACGCCATTGATCTCTGCATCAACAGGGAGCCCGAAAGTTAAACCATCGCACGCAGACAGTGCGGTAGCCACAAACAAAGTGGTCGCGATCTCTTTAGCTCGGGATAATGTTGACATGGATCATATCTCAGTAGATTTGTTTCGTGTGCGAAAATCGAAACAGATAATCGTCGCATATCCAGTCACCCCGGACCACTGATCAGAAGATAAACTGTGACCGAGACCAATGATGAATATCTCAAAGCCTCGACGCGTTCATAAGAGCGCGGCAGGCTGCCAGAAAAAAGAGCCCCATTACCGGCAGAACAAAATTTCACCAATTAGAGCGACCACCATCTATCTGCTTTCACGGCATCCTGTCTGATCAAGGCACCGGTAAACTGGATTCAAGTACTGACAAACTCAACCGGCAACCGATTATCTGAACGGTCGCTTCAGTCGTAATTTATAAGCTGTTCGTATTGCTGTAAAGCGCAGCGACAGCGA
>CAZQKJ010000580.1:0-2749 GCA_964593315.1 uncultured Granulosicoccaceae bacterium | reverse complement strand
CACCATCTCGCGAAATCAAACCGGGATTGGTAAATTCGCCAGTTGCTGTTCCACTAACATGGGTCCCATGCCTACATCGTCCCCCTGGTCCGCCGCAATTTGAGGCTGCACCGACTCCAATCATGGTATTGGCGCTATTTGGGCAGCTGTTGTCAGAGACAAAACAGGCCTCTGAGGCCACACGCCCTGAAAATGCCAGGTGAGAAGTTCTCAGGCCCGTATCCAATACAGCCACCCCCCAACTACCACCTCCGCCCTCAAACCCAGCTCCGGTAGTACTGTGAAGCTGAAGGTCCCGAGCGTCTATGACCGGTATTGTGGATGCGTGATGCGCCTCAAACTGACCGTCAAATTCGACTGCACCGATAGCATCTATTGCAGACAGGGATGATAGTGCTGAAGAATTCATCTCTATCAGCAACAACGGCATTCCCTCAAAGTCTTCAATGACTAACGCTGAAGATCCCGCTAAAGCCTGTATCACTTCTTCTTTTCTGCTGATCGCATTACTCGCGAGGTCAGAGAAACTTGCTGATCGAGGCAGATCGGGCTGAACCGTTATAAGCAGCCGGACTGTGCCCATAGCGCTCAGGGTATTGAGATTTCCTCCGAGTGCATTAAATATGTTGTCAGAGTACTCAGGATACCTCTCGTCAACCGAGTTGGTACCAACCGCAGAACCCGCATTGAGAAGTTCAATCTCTGCCGCAGTTAGTGTCCGTGAATCTATCTCTGCTCCTTTCTCACCTGTCTGGGTCTGGGCAAAAGACAGCGACGAGCAAATTAACCCACCCAAAAGAACACACTTCAAAAACAGTGGATTCATTAGTCCTGCAGTGGACTGGCAATTTTGAATATCCATCGTCTGCTAATACTCCTACGAACAGTAAGTTTGTCCTAAGAGGCTATCAATTTTGCCTTGCACTTACTGTGACCTGGTCCGCTTGCGATTCGAACCGTAATACGGAGCGCACCATGTTCCAGAACCAGTTAGCCAACAATCAGGAAATAACGGATTCCCAATCAGCAGATCCCCGTCGGCAGATCCTCGTCAGCAGATCATAGATAGCGTACAAGCCAGCAAATTCACCAACCGAGATCAGGCACAGTGGCGCACAAACCCTTAAGAACCTATTTGGGCCGCCACCATAACACTCGCACTACAATTCTCACCGGCGAAATGCAGGGTAACTAAAATTCAGCGTACTACTTCAGCATCCAGCACTCGGTGCCACTGTTCATTTTAACGACGCTATCCGGCCGAGCCATGCAGAATTTTCTAAAACTCAATTGCATATTTGACTCTCAGATAATCCAAAACGCCTTGGTGCTCAGACGCACTCAACTCCGCATCATAAACCAGTAAGGCGGCTATTGATGAATCTGCCAGATCTCCGCCGTCGATTGAGCCCCCGATTGCAAGGAATTCAGAACCGGTAGCGAATGAACCAGTTCCTGAATCAACAACCACATCGTTCAGGTAGTGTCTCCACTGGTTACTGCCAATAGTTATCGATTGCACCTGCCAACCCTGACCGGACAGACCGAAAGACGATATATTTTCATCGCCGTACGTTCCGAACACGGCATTACCGCTGACAGCATCAGCGGCAAAAGATACTGCGCCATTATCAACAGCCTCACCATACTGAATCGCAGTCCCACCGTCGGTATTTAGTAGCATAAAGACCGTTCTATCTTCATTGTTCAAAGGCAGAGAATCTATCGAAGTATCATTTACCAACAGATCGTTCACCCCATCAAAATAAACCACAGGCAATGAATTGAGTGAATTCACTTCCAGGGTCGGCCCGCCAAAACCGCTGGCAATACCCAGGTTATTCAAATTTATAGTCATTCCCTCCCACGCAACCACCTCACCAGCATTAACGGTTACACCGGCATCAGCCTCAAGATGCAAAACGAGCCCGTTTGATGGCAACGGAGGTTCGGCAACCGTTACAGTTACCGTTGCGACTTGCGAAATCTGCCCTGCATCATCCCGAACTGTATAACTAAAATTATCCAACAGATCATTGCTGCCATCATGCTCGTAAGTAATAGCACCGTTGATCTCATTCACGATGGCAACACCGAAAGTAGGCTCAGTCGCAATTTCAACCGTTGTTATATCGATAGCACTGTCATCGGTATCGTTTTCAAGCACGGCGATATTTACAGATTCGCCATATTCTATAGACTCGTCATCATCTACTGTCACCGGTGCTTCATCTATCAATTCTGCCGAAGCTACTGTGACTGTCACTACTGCTTCTTCTGATACCTGCCCTGCAACGTCACTAATCGTATAGGTGAAGTTGTCATCAAACGCTTCTGTTTCCGCGCCTGTGTGCTCATACGTCACCTGACCACCAATTACTGTTGCAGTACCAGACCCCGGACCAGTCACTATCACGATGGTGCTGCCATCTACTTCCAGCTCATCCGTATCGTTGGCTGCCACATCTATCACAACCGTACCCTGGTTCTCGACTGAAGCAACATCTGCAACCGCAACCGGCGCTTCATCTACTTCTACTGCTTCAACAACTGTCACCGTCACTAGTGCTTCATCAGATACCTGCCCGGCTGCATCACTGATTGTGTAAGTGAAGCTGTCTTCAAACGCTTCCGTCTCTACACCTGTGTGTTCATACGCCACCTGACCAGCAGTGACTGCTGCTGTACCCGATTCCGGACCAGTCACTATCACGATGGTGCTGCCATCTACTTCCAGCTCATCTGTATC
>CAZQKJ010000579.1:0-2752 GCA_964593315.1 uncultured Granulosicoccaceae bacterium | reverse complement strand
GGAAACTGCGGAGACATAACGGACACGCCGGATGCAATCAGGTTAATACTAGCCGTGCTGTTTTTAATCTCCCGCTCAAGCCACTGCCACTGCTCATCACCAAGTATGTCGGCACGACCAGTACCTGTTATATCTCTGTGATAACGCGTATCAAGAAGAAAGAGCTTTGCCGTGTTGTTGCCTGTACCCACCGTATAGGAGGTATAGATGCCCTGTTGTTCTCTTCTTTGTGAATCTGCAGGCTCCCTTAAAAAATCCAGAAAAATCTGTTGCGCCTGAACTTTTACCGGATTGGTTTTACCGCCGTTGTTAATACCAAAGTCGTGATCATCCCAAAGGCCCACTATTGGAACCTGTGACTGGAAGCGCTGGTACCCGGGTCGATCCAGTTGCTGTTGGTATTTCTCCTGCATTTTTACAGGATCTGTTGTGTCAGCGTATACAACGTCACCGGTCCACAAGAACAGATCAGGACTATGATCTTCAATTATCGGCCACATTGGCTGACTGAGATGGCCGTGGTTACAGGAACCAAAAGCCAGGGCGTTAAACTCACCAACGGGTGAGGCCGCAACGGCGCTACACCCTGCTGCTCCACACAACACTAAAGCGGTTCTGGCAACAAATACCAGATGGCTCCAGGCGCTGGTTTTTCTGGTGAAATTTTCTGGCACTTGTCATCCGATTGGCGCAGGATCAATATTGTTCAGCAATGCAGTACACCGGCAGTGTAAGCAGCCGAATCAATCCACAAGCGAGGATCAAGCCACCTGAATTCGGGTAAATTCACAGCCCGCATATCGCATGCAATCCAAACACTAACCCCTTCTCTACCTGACCACTTATCCGCCCCTCTAAAAGTCAGAGATCACGAACAAAGGGTGATACCGCGACACCCGCCGCCGTCAACCGCTCACGAATCTCCCGCGCCATACCCACGGCTGAATCACTGTCACCGTGCACACAGATAGAATGCGCCGCAAGAGAGATTGGATCACCATCGATAACCGGCATTAATCCGGTTTTGAGAAATTGGATTAAGCGCTCGGCTGCCTCCTGTGCATCGTGGATCATCGCGCCGTCTGTCCCACGGGGCACTAATTGGCCGGAAGAAAGATAACCTCTGTCCGCAAAGATCTCAGAGTAGACCTCAAGCTTCGCAGCCCGACCCGCTACCTCGGTTTGAGTACCGGATATGGCGAGCAACGCCAGATCCGGGTCAATCTTGACGATGGCATCAGCAATAGCCGATGCCACATCAATGTCCCGAGCCGCAAGATTGGCTAATGCTCCATGCGGCTTAACATAAGACACATGCGCCCCTGCAAGTGCGGCAACTGCCACCAGCGCACCTATTTGGGCCGCCACTAATCGGCCGGTCTCGAGCGGGCTCATTGGAATGATGCGGCGACCAAAACCCTCACGATCGTTATAACCCGGGTGTGCACCGACCACGACTCCTTTCTCTCGAGCCAGAGACAGTGTTTTGTACATGGTTTCCGGATCACTTGCATGGCCGCCACAGGCCACATTGGCACTGGTAACGATGGACAGCATCGCCGCGTCATCTCCCATTGGCCAGGGACCAAACCCCTCACCCAGATCCGAATTAAGATCAATGCTGTTCATGGCTGCTCCTTGTGACTGCAAAACGGGTGACTGTAAAGCGGCAAATAAATAACAGATTCATGGTTAATTATTGCGCTGTCGTACTTTGCAATGCAACACTGTTGGCCCGGAGTGCGCAAGCGTATGACCGTGTTGTAGTCTCTTGCTTGTGTTCACCGCAACGTTCGGTAAGAAAAATCACAGACAAAGTGAGCATCTATGGCTGATAATCCAATCGTTATTGAACCCGCTGACGGCGTCGGCGCTTATGTTTCACATCTCGACCTCTCAAGACCTGCGAGCAATAACGTGACCGGATTGCTTAGACAGGCACTGGGCGAGCATGGTGTCTTATTTTTTCGAGGGCAAAACATAAGCCCCGAGCAGCATATTGCGTTCGCAGAGAGCTTTGGCGCAATCAATGTTAATCGATTCTTCCCAGCCATTGACGGTTTTCCTCAAATAGCACAAGTGAAGAAAGAGCCAGCGGAAAATAAAGTGATCGGCTCAAAGTGGCATACTGATCACTCCTACGACAAGCTGCCGGCTATGGGCTCAATTCTGGTATCGCGCACCACACCTCAACGTGGTGGCGATACAGTGTTCAGTAATATGTTCCTCGCCTTTGAGCACTTGTCTGACGGCTTAAAGAAAACACTCATGACACTCAATGCCCTACATTCAAGCAGACACGTATTTGGCACCAATGTCGATACAGAAGGCCGCTATAAAAACGCCGAGTCAGCCACTCAGGACACCGTTCATCCTATAGTTATCAGTCATCCTATCAGTGGTAAAAAAGCATTGTATGTAAACCCCCAGTTTACCGTCGGCATTGAAGGCTGGAACAACGAAGAAAGTAAATCTCTGCTGGAGATGCTATACCTTCACGCGGTAAAACCCGAGTTCACCCATCGCTTCAAGTGGCAACCAGGATCAGTAGCTTTCTGGGACAACCGCGCCACTTGGCACTGTGCTCTTAACGACTATCCAACTGAAACCAGACTTATGCACAGAATCACCGTTGAAGGCGAAGCCCTGCACGCAGCAAACATCTAACTGTTCTCTCGGGAATTGGGGGTAATATGAGTGATGCCACCATCTCCATAAGAACGCTCTACTTTTGAGATAACCACCTGATACC
>CAZQKJ010000578.1:0-2757 GCA_964593315.1 uncultured Granulosicoccaceae bacterium | reverse complement strand
GTAAGTAGATTATGCAGAATGATGTTCAGATTGCTCCCGCCATTCTGAAAACCTCAGCGACATCGTCAACAACTCCGGCGTTTGCCGGGTGTGCACTCGACACCAGAAGCCCCAATGGCTGGCTCCCGCCATAGATATTTGCAGTGGCATTGACCTCAGCGCCTGCTTCCAGCAGGTTGTGGGCAAGTAGTGCGGCATTGAACGGTGTCACTTGCCGGTAAGATTCAACTCCGTTGGCTGCAAGGTAGTGCAGTAGTGATGCACGATGACCATGCTGTGATCTTTGCGTTGCCAGTTCAGGAGTTGATTCAAGCAGACTCTGCATGGTGGCAGCATCACCTGCCAGCATGGCGTCAACACAGTTTTCGAAATTCAGATCAAATGGTGTTGATCGGAGTTTTTCTGTGTCAGTCCAGTTTGTATAACCATACTCACTGGCAATGGTTTGTTGTGCCATGGCCAGGGTGATCGGTTTATCCATAATCTGATCGTGAGGTTTACCAATCAGTGGTTTGCACCAGCACGCTAAATGAAATAGCACTGAATGATCGCCCCGTGAATGTGCTTCTAACAGGGTGTCTGCCTGCAGACTGAGGAATTCCGAAATGCTCAGGGATGATCTGTCTCGGCCAAGGGTTGCGCTGTGCAGTTCTATAATGGCTGCTACGCTTTTGTCGGTATATACGTCTTGCATCTTGACTCCAAACCAGTAGCGCTGAGCTATTCTATTCAGGGTGTTTCGCTCACACGAAGGTGTGCAGTATACAATCAGTAAACAGAGCGGGTTGATTGTTGTTATTTCTGATGAATTGGCCCACCATCCCGCCATGATATCTCGAAAATACACAGTTGCCATATTCGGTGTCTTCTTCATCGAATCCGGTGTGCTCGGAACCTGGATACCGCGCATACCGGATATCAAAGAGAAATTGGCTCTCAGTGACGGACAGCTCGGGCTTTGTCTGCTTGCTATGCCACTGGGCACACTGCTCGGGCTTTTTTTGGCCGCCAGAATCATAGAGCAACTGGGTGGTTTGCGCCGGGGCTGTCAGGTGTTTCTGCCGCTATGGGCTATATCCTTTATCTTGCCTGCACTGGCATCAGTGCCGTGGGTGTTTGCTGCGTTTTTACTTATCTGCGGATTGACAGTCGGCTTGGTTGAGGTGGCGATGAACACTGAGGCTGATCGGCTTGAACGCCACTATAAAAAGAAAATAATGTCGAGGTGTCATGGATTTTGGAGCCTTGGATCAATGGCAGGAGCGCTGACAGGAGGCGCGATTGCGCAATTGGGTGTGTCTGTGGAGCTGCATTTTATACTGGTGATGCCACTGTTGGCGTTAGCGGGTTTCTACACTGCATCGTCGTTGCCGAAGCTACACGGTGCATCTGCTGGAAAAGAGGCCGCAGGCGATACTAAAAGTTCAGGACAGTTAATTCGTCTGCCCTCTAAAGCCATAGTGCTGCTGTGCGTATTGCCGATTGGTATTATGTTGATCGAAGGCGCTTTTATTGACTGGTCTGCTGTATTTATGCGATCCATCCTCGATGCATCTCCATTGTTGATCAGCGTTACCTATTCTTTCTTTTCGATTGTGATGGCAGCAGTCCGGTTGTCTGGCGACAATATAAGGGAAAAATTTTCAGAGCAGTTGATAGTGCAGGTATCAGGGCTTGCAGCATCTGCAGGGATTATTGTATTTGCGCTGGCGCCTAATTCACTGGTAGCTTTTGCCGGCGCCGCTTTGAGTGGCATGGGAGTGGCAATTGTATATCCACTGGCCGTGACAGCCGCCGCTGGCAGACCCGGGTCTGCGGCTGACAACGTGGCCTCTATCACGATGATATCGTTCTCTGCATTTCTTGTGGCCCCCCCTGTTATAGGATTATTATCGGAACTTTTCGGATTGCGAATTGCTCTGTTGTCACTGGCGCCACTGGCTTTGGCAACTTTCTTTCTGGCATCAGAGATTAATCCTTTGCCGTCGCCAAAAGGCGAAACTGTTTAACGCTTTCGGTAGGCCTTGCGTGTTCGGATAGTTATTATGAAAAAACAATATTCCGGTAAACAGGTAGCAAGGGCGGGCAGTATTCTGGCTGCTGAAGGCGCGCTTGAAGACGAAGAGATGTCGCGTCAGATGGATATATTATCTTATTGGAGATATTGTCATGAGCGTCCTTTGAATGAGGCTTTCAGCTTGATTCAGGACGTTGTCCACGAGTTTGATCAAGAGGCTATTTTTGCCAGAAGACTGAAACGCTACAACTCAATTATTTTGAAGTTAAGGCGTTTTGACAAAATGAGCCTTAAAAATATGCAGGACATAGGTGGCTGCCGCGCCGTGGTGGTGAACGAAAAGAAGTTGCAGCAGATTGTGCGAAAGCTCAAGAAAATGAGTGAGTTCAAAAACAGTAAAGGAAAAATTAGAGCAAAAAACTATTTAAGAAATCCCAAAGCTGACGGTTACCGCAGCTACCACTTGATCGGACATTTTCGGGATGAGTCAGGCGGCACCAAAAGTATCGAAGTGCAAATCCGTACTTTAATTCAGCACTATTGGGCTACTGCACTGGAGATTGTTGACCTATTTACCGGGCAGGCATTGAAATCGAATCAGGGTGAAGAACAATGGCGGGTGTTTTTTAGGGAAGTAAGTGATCAGTTTGCTGTTATGGACAGGATACATATGTTTGATAGTTTGTCAGATTCGGCAAAATTTTCTGAGTATACAAAGCATGTCCGGATGTCTGATGAAT
>CAZQKJ010000577.1:0-2765 GCA_964593315.1 uncultured Granulosicoccaceae bacterium | reverse complement strand
GGAATATTCGGTGTCGACCAGTAAAACTTTGGCTTCTCCATGGTTAAGAATGTAGGCAATAGTTTTCGCATCTAAGCGTACGTTGTTTGCGTTTAATGCAGCGCCTGTCATCGGTAAAGCCAGCGCACATTCCAGCGCCTCGGGAATATTCGGTGCTATCAAAGCCACCGTGTCACCGCGACCCACTCCACGTTTGATCAGCGCAGAAGCCAGACGTTTACATCGTTCTGCTACCTCCCCCCAGTTGCGTCGCAGCGTACCGTGAATTTGTGCGGGCAGTTCGGGGTGTACACGCTCTACTCTTTTAAGAATGGATACCGGAGACAGAGGTGAGTGGTTCGCGGTGCATTGATTCAGTTCAGGACCACTGTAGATCATTCACCGCTCCAGTCAGGCATGGGTTCTTTGTGAGTGAAGGCTTTGATACCCGCTTCAGCATCGCGGGCCATCATATTCTCAGCCATGACTTTACCGGCAAACGCATACGCTTGTTCCAGTGACATTTCAGCTTGTTCGTAGAAAGCACGTTTGCCAATCTTGATCGCTGCAGGTGATTTGTCGGCTATCGTGCGCGCCATCTGCATAGAGGCATCTTCAAGTTCGGTGTCTGCCACGACGCGATTAATCAGTCCCAGTTCTGCTGCACGGTCAGCGGGTAGAAATTCTCCCAACAGCAGCATTTCCATGGCTAACTTGCGAGACACATTGCGGCTCAGTGCGACCATGGGCGTGGAACAAAAGAGACCGATGTTGACACCGGAGGTAGCGAATGTTGCATTCTTCGAAGCCACTGCCAAATCGCATGAGGCCACCAACTGACAACCGGCAGCGGTTGCGATGCCTTTAACCTCGGCGATGACTGGTTGTGGCAGATTGACAACCCGCAGCATCATTGCAGAACAGGTCGCAAACAAATCTTGAAAATACTGATAGCCGCCGTCGGCGTCTTCGCGCCGGGCACTCATTTCTTTGAGGTTGTGGCCTGCGCAAAAATGGTTTCCAGCACTGCGCAGGATTACCGCCTTAACTGAACGATCTTCGGCAATTTGATCAAACCCATCAGAAAGTGCCTGCAGCATCGCCTCTGATAAAGCGTTGATTGACTTTGGGGCATTCAGCGTTAAAACGGCCACACCGTCGTTGTCGCTGCGCAGTAACACCTGTTCATGCAGTGCGTTGGTGGCGCTAACCATTTGGGATCTCCGTCGTTTATTCTGCGATGCCTGACATCATTCTACCAAAGTAACTGATTAAATCGGTAAATCGAGCCGCGGTTTCCAGAAAGGTCGAAACAGTTCTATCTTGGGACAACGATCCATAACAACCTTCAAGCCGGCATCTTCAGCCAGTTTGGCGGCCTTATCATCATAGACGCCTATCTGGCCCCACAGCACTTTAGCGCCAACATGGATCGCGTCCTGTGCGATAGCGTACAGTTCTTCTTTACGCCGAAACACGTCTACCATATCGATCGGGCGTTCAACCTCTGCCAGGGAGTTGTATACCTTGATTCCTCGAATTTCAGTCAGATTCGGGTTGGGGTTGATCGGGATCATGTCGTAACCGGTTTCGTGCAGCACGCGCAACACGCCGTAACTGAATTTAGTTTTGTCACCACTGGCGCCAACCATGGCAATGGTTTTAACAGACTTTAAAATTTCTGCCAGATACTCAGGTGAGTATTCATAAGCACTTTTGATATCGGCTTCAGGCATCTTACTGCTCCTTAGGGGTCGCGATATCCGCTTTCAGTTCATGCGGTTCGAGGGGATCAAGAAAGGGATTGCGATACAATTTGTCATGGCTTTCGACACCAATTTCAAGCGTGCAGTCTGACAACGGTTGTGCCACACAAAGAACTATGTAGCCGTTGTTTATTTGGCGATTGTTCAACGCCACTTGCCGACTCTGATCAACATCACCTTCAATCAGTTTGGCAGCACAGGTGATACATCCACCGTATTCGCAGCCATAAGGTAAGTCGACGCCCTGGTCTCGCAGCGAACTCAGTAACGGACGCCGTGCATTGACTTCATAAGTTGCACCATCGCGATTGGCAATGGTGATGGTTCTGCGCTCTGTCATAGCCAGATATCGCTGGTGCAGTCGCCACCGGGATAGCGCGCTTCATGACAACGACTGGGGCCGTTAGGTTCATCGCCAAAGTTGACGATAAAGTCTTCATTGATTTTCATGCCACCGTTTTCAACGTCGCAGTCGATCATGACCATGACACCACCCTTTGTACGGATCTCCGGATAAAACTGATTGTCCCAGGTGGAGAACAGCGAAGTCGTCACGTACAGCCGCTTACCATCCAGAGACAACTGATACATTTGCGGACCACCGGCAACATCAACACCATTAACTTGTGGCGCTTTGCCCAGCAAGCCGCCTATCCAGACCTGCCCGGTCAGTTTGGGGTTATGTGGATCAGTGATATCGTATTGGCGCATATCACCGTGCAGCCAGTTATTAAGATATAAATACTTATCATCCATTGATACAAGAATGGCTGACATTACCCCGGGTATGGGTATCGGCCACTCCGGGTGCGGCTCGTTATCTACATCGATAACTTTTTCCCACTCCCACTTGCCTTCGTCTGATTTCCAGAAGTGAATAACATTGGCGCTCAGCGCAGCGCCACAAAAGCCATGCGTGCTGTCCGGGTTGTGGTGGAATTTAACTTCCAGCGGAATCAATCCGTCCTCACCGAGATACATTGTCTCTATCGGTTCTTTCTTTTCAAAATCCCACAAATG
>CAZQKJ010000576.1:0-2779 GCA_964593315.1 uncultured Granulosicoccaceae bacterium | reverse complement strand
CGTCCCGCGAATAAGTTCGTAGCCGGATTCCTGGGTACGCCTCCAATGAGCTTCTTCAAAGCAAGTGTGCAGCGCAATGGTGACAAAGTAACGCTTCAGGGGCGTGGATTTAACTTGCATTGCGATGCTCTGACTGCTGAGCGATTAAGTCAATCAGGCTCCGGAGAGATTGAAATCGGGATCAGGCCATGTGACCTGTTGTTTGATCCCAATGCAGATGATCGCGCCTGTAGTAGTCGGTTTAATCTGGCGCTATATGTATCATCCAACGATAGGTGTGTTTAACCGGACCTTAAAAGCCACAGGCCTTGAACCGGTAGACTGGTTTGGTCAACATGCTTTGTTATCTGTGATAATTGCTGATATCTGGCAATGGACACCTTTTATTTTTATATTGGCGCTTGCGGCTTTGCAGTCGTTGCCACGCTCGGCACTAGAGGCAGCGCGTATAGACGGTGCCAGCGGCTGGCAACAGATTGTTCATATTAAATTGCCGTTGATGATGCCGGTGCTGATCGTAACCTGCCTGCTTCGACTGATTGACGCATTTAAAGTACTCGAGGTGATCCTTGTAATGACTGAAGGCGGGCCTGGACTGTCGACCGAGATTATCGCGCTGCGTATATCCAGAACGGCTACAGAATTTAGAGAGCTCGGAGTGGCGGCCGCCATGTCAAATTACTTGTTAATGATGTTACTCGTGGTGACGATATTAATGCTCGTTTACAACCGTTGGATGGAATATCGCACAGCGAGAGCTATGCGTATTGCTGAGGAGCTGGTTTAGTGTCTACTGTTGTGGAAAAGCGTCAGCACCCGGCGTTCTATGTGATTGTGGTGATGTTGATATTGATGGCGGTCGGCCCGATAGCCCTGATGTTTATCAACTCATTTAAACTGGATGTCGATATAATTTCTGGTACCAGCGGTTTGCTGTTCATGCCGACAATACAAAATTACGAAACCGCTCTGTGCGATATCTTGCCGTATGAGCTTGACCATCTTGACTACTGTGCGCTGAAGTTTGGGGGTGCTTTTATAAATTCCCTGATTATCGCTCTGGTGTCTACTGTCCTGACTCTGATCATTGGCTGCATGGCGGCCTGCGCACTGGTGCGTTTTAAATTCATGGGTCGTGATACCGCATCTGTTACCACGCTCATGGTTCGAATGGTCCCTCCAGCGGTTTTGCTTGTACCGGTATTTGGCCTTTGGAACAATGAGTTCTGTCTTGATAAAGACGGCTGGCTGGGTGGTTTGATTCGTGATAATTTCGGTGGCAGGGGAGATGTTTGTCTGGCTGGAACACACTCAGGCATAATACTTATCTATATCGCGATGAATCTGCCTTTTGTTATATGGATCCTGCAGAGTTTTATTGTGCAGGTGCCCAAACAACTGGAAGAGGCAGCCCGAATGGGTGGTGCCGGTCCGTTTCAGGTGTTTTTTAAGGTGGTGTTGCCCTTAATCAAACCTGGCCTTGCAGCGGCAGCAATATTCACCTTTCGAATAGCATGGAATGAGTACTTGCATGCCTCTGCCTTGTCTGACCGGGACACAAAAACGGTACCAATTTTAATCGTAAATAATATGTCCGAGTTTAATGTGGAGTGGGGCGTCATTATGGCAACGGGAATGTTGTTGGCTATACCACCCATTATCTTTACGTTATTTGCATCAAGACAAATCATCACTGGCATGACTGCCGGTGCAGTTAAAGGTTGAATCTAATGAGTCGAGTAGCTGTGGTAACAGGTGGCGGTGGTGGTATTGGCAGGGCTGCTGCCATTGCACTAAATGAAAACGGCTGGAATGTCGTTGTAGCGGGAAGAACGAAGAGTTCTCTTGATGAAACTGTGGCATCCCTGAAGAAGGATACCGGGCTTGCAGTGGTATGTGATGTGGGCAAAGAGTCAGAAGTGGATGCGTTATTCAATGCTGCGGTTGAGGCCTTCGGGTCAGTTGACTTTCTTTTCAATAATGCAGGCATAGCCGCCTCTGCTGTACCGGTTGATGAGTTGCAGGTTGAAGAGTGGATTAATCTTATTAACATCAACCTTACCGGTTCTTTTTTATGTGCTCGCGCGGCGTTCAGGCAGATGCGCAAACAGGGCTCAGGCAGAATAGTCAATAATGGTTCTATCTCGGCTACAACACCGCGCTTGTTCTCTGCTCCTTATACTTCAAGCAAGCACGCTATCAGTGGACTAACAAAATCACTGGCACTGGATGGCAGACGTTACGGTATCTGTTGTGGTCAGATAGATCTGGGCAATATCAGCTCGAGCATGGGTGATGCAATGGCGCAAGGAGTTTTGCAACCGGACGGTTCGCTACTCGAAGAACCGGTCGTCGGAGTTGAACCGGTATGTGATGCATTGGTCTACATGGCCAATCTTCCGGCCGATGTCAATGTGTTGAATATTAATGTGATGGCAAATGGAATGCCGTTTGTGGGAAGGGGGTAGATAATGGGTGAGTCAATTAAACTCGATAGGGAGTTTAGTTTTCTGGTGGGCACTTACACGGATCTTGATGCTCTTGCTCATCAACCTTATGCACCTACATCGGGGAAGGGTATTTATAACTTAACCATTTCCGAATCCGGTGAGTTGACTGAAAAGGGTGTAACCGAAATACTAAATCCGGCTGTTTTGATTCCACACAGCAATGGCTCGATGATCTATGCGATTGTTGAGACAATTCAGAACAACGGTGATGTAGTACAACTGGCACTGGATAAAAACCATAATCTGTCGGAGAAGGGTACATTCAGAGC
>CAZQKJ010000575.1:0-2783 GCA_964593315.1 uncultured Granulosicoccaceae bacterium | reverse complement strand
GCCTTCAGCCATTATTACTGCAGATCTATGCCTGAGATACCTCCCAGAACTAGTCAAATACCTCAGTCAAATTGAGGTGAACGATGAGCTCATCGGCGTTCTTAATTCAATCTTATTTGAATGGCATTACAGTGGTTTGCTTTCAGATATTGACTTAAGAGAAGTTGATCTCAAGGACCAGCTAGACGACCCTTGTATGTCTAAATTGTATATTAACAGGGTTATAGAGCAAAAGCAAAAAGCAGTAGGGCAAAAAGACTTTCTCAAGCCATTGGTGACAGCTGCTTTAGGCAACTATACAAATGAATATTGGAAAGACTTCAATGAACAGATATGATGGAAGAACTTGTGAGCCTCAATAAAGTCTTAGACTATATAAAAGAATCATTTATAGGTAAGAACAATATTATTGATCTGTTAGGGATCTGCTTAGTAGCCCGAGAAAATGCCTTTTTGCTTGGGCCTCCAGGGACTGCCAAGAGTGCTATCGTAAGAATGTTTTCGTCTTGCATCGAGGGCGGAAAGAACTTCGAATACCTGCTCACTAGATTTACGGAGCCAAGTGAAATTTTTGGTCCTTTCGACATCCGAAAACTAAAAGAGGGAGACCTTGTCACTAATACTGAGGGCATGCTGCCTGAGGCATCAATCGTGTTCTTAGATGAGATCTTTAATGCTAATAGTGCCATCCTCAACAGTCTTCTAACCGCTCTTAATGAAAAAATCTTTCGCCGTGGCAAGCAGCATATAAAGCTCCCCGCCTTAGCATTCGTAGGAGCGAGCAACTTGCTCCCTGAAGAGGAAGCGCTCGAGGCATTATTAGATAGATTTCTGATCAGAGTAAAATGTGATAATGTTGACCCCAGTAGTTTGCAGGAAGTTTTATTAGCTGGATGGAAGCTCGACAAAAGGAAGCTTAGCACGAAGCCGGTTATCACTCCTGAGTCAATCACTGCTATGCAGGAAACCACTCGAACAGTCGATCTCAGTGCGATTCAAGAAGAATATGTGAACTTAATTCATAGCATGCGAAATGCCGGTATAAGAGTATCTGATCGTCGAGCCGTAAAATTTCAGAATCTCATCGCAGCAAGCGCAATAATTTCAGGTCGCTCAGCTGCTGTAGTCTCTGATCTCTGGGTGCTGAAGTATACTTGGGATACAGAAGAACAGATTGAGATCCTATCAGGGATGGTCAATGCCATTATGGAAAATGATCCCGAAGAAAAGAAGCATCCTCAAGCCAGGATCAACCACCAACCAAATGCCGAAGAAATTTTAGAAGAAATAGAAAAACTCTCAACTGAATGGAATGCAGCCAGCACATCGATGGAGGGAAAAAACACGATCAAAGACAAATTGCGCCATGTGCAATCTCGAAGCAAATGGATTCAAAATGCGGAGCATAAAGCCATCATGCAAGAAAAAATAGACTCCTTATGGCAGACGATGTTGCAGACCACATAGAATATTGGTTTTCCGCGGATCGGACATACGAAAAATCTCTGTATGCCTTGAGGAACTGGGATCATCTTAAGATGGCTGAGCAAAATGATCGGATCTGGATCAAGGGACTTTCGGCAACGGATATTGAATCCGCCAAAGTTCTCAGTATACCTTCTATCAATCGCTATTATCTGAAAGGAAGCAAGCTCATCCCCCACGGCAAAAAACTGCCAGCTATGGTGGAGCCGAGTTTACTTTGGACCCCAATCGCCCGAGCACTAAAAATTCACTTGCCAAAAGAAAATTTCAATTATTTCGGTTTGCAACAATTATATACTGTGCAACTCAAGCCAAGTGATGTTGAGAGGCCTACAGATGTAGTAATAGTTTCCTTGGATAAGCTCCGATCCTATGTTAATAGCACTTATAATTTTAGACTATCGGGACTTAGATGGACCCTATTGAATGGAGATAAAGCCATAATAATAGGCCGCCCAAATCTATCTATTCCAGGACAGGACTATTATATGAATAGATCGTTTATAGTGCCCGCTGGTTGGATATTTGAATTTGAGAATCTCGTAGAAACAATTGAATCAAGCTTGGGTGAGGCGGTTGAATATTACTATCTAGTTTCAGATGATGGTAAGATCAGCAAGCTTCGTAGAACAGACTTCAACAATTTGAATAAAGGTTCAGTCCAAAAATCAAAAGATATATAGGATGAGCCAAGCAACCCAATATCTCCAGTGCTACAATGACAACTTCTGGCATTATGAAGATCAGGGCAAGGTCATTGCAATACCTGATGGTCATACCATTGGATACAGTGAACTAATCATTGGAGAAATCCTTCCATTTTTGGCTTTACAAGGCTTGCCGAGATTTGGTGCTCTTCTTATCGTGATGGCGTCCACCAATTCTCAGGGCGCTCGAATTGTCGAGGACCTAAAAACGAGATTTGAGAGATATGACATTGAGAAAACCAATCTTTCTAAGGCATTCAGCTTGATTAAATTATTGACTGAGCTCCCATCGAGATATAAGCATGGCAACCAACGTCTCGATCTACTCAGGGCATTATTTGCATCAAGCCACAATTCTATTGGTAAAAGACGGTCCGCTTCAATCGTTGCTCAACTGAAGTTGCAACCAGAGTTTTTTACTCAAACAGATGTGCTAAGAATAGTGCAACTATCGGAATTAGAGAAAAGAGCCATAGTATCAGATGATCTAAGAGTATTGTCCATTATAGCTAAGAATCTCGATAGCGTGGATGCGATCATGGTTCGTGTTGCTGGCATACCCAAGGTTGAAGACGAGCTAGAGCAGCTACC
>CAZQKJ010000574.1:0-2792 GCA_964593315.1 uncultured Granulosicoccaceae bacterium | reverse complement strand
TGTGTAGCCTGGTCACAGACGGCGATAAAAGCACCCGGTGAATCACTTGGCGGATTTGACTCTGGTGATGCTGCCAATGCCGGATCAGTAAAATCAGCTGCGCCTTTAACGCCCGCTGCGTACTGTGCATAGTCGCTAACCGCTGCGATGTTCTCTGGCTCAAGCATGAAGTCCATGAACTTCAATGCGTTGTCACGATTGGGTGCATCCTTGAGCAGGACTACATTGTCCATCCACACAATAAATCCCTGTTTTGGAAATGCGTACTCAACATTAGCACCCTCAGCGCGTGCCTTGGCGGAAAAGCCGTTGTAGATCATGCCTGCTGCGGCGTCTCCGGAGACAAGAACGTCTTTAGCTATATCAGACCCGAACGATGCCCAGTTTTCTTTGGCATTAGTCAATAATTCATCAAGCGCTTTTAACTCTTCTTTGTTAGTGCTGCACTGTGGGATTCCCAGATGCAGTGACGCCATAGCCAGGACTTCACCCTGTGAGTCAAGCATGTTGATTTTACCTGCCAACTCAGCAGGTGGATCAAACAGCACATCAGTGGTGGCTATATCACCTGTATAGACATCACGGTTCACAGAAAAACTGGTTGATCCCCACTGGTACGGAATAGAGTGCTTGCGTCCGTTATCGAATGGCACGTTAAGCCATGTGTCTTCTATGTTGGCTTTGTTGGTCAGTTCGTCTTCGGCGATAGTATCTAGCAGACCTTCTTTGGCCATGATGTCAACCATATAGTCACCCGGCACCGATACATCATACGATCCGAGCTTGCCAGCCTTTAGAGTAGCTAACATGGCTTCATTGCTGTCGTAGGTATCCATCGTGACTTCTATATCGTATTTAGCGGAGAAGTCGTCCAGTAGCTCTTGCGGAATATATTCAAACCAGTGATAAATAGAGAGCTTGCCTTCTGCCTGAGCTTGCCCTGCCAATAGTGCCAGTGATATCCCGAACGGGATTATGCAGCGTTTCTTAAACATGAGTATTTCCTCTTCACTTTGTGTGCGTGGTGGTGGCTGAGCGCCCCAGCCTGTAAGACAACGTAACGATGAAAACAGAAAACAGCAATAGCAATGTGCTCAAAGCCATGATATTCGGCTTGATACCTTGCTTTACTGCGCCAAAAATGGCGGTGGGAAGGGTCTCCATGCCCGCTCCTTTAACAAAATTGGTGATGATGAAGTCATCCAGAGAAATGATAAAGGCGAGCAGAAAGCCCGAAAAAATGCCCGGTGCCATGATTGGCATTAGTACATATCTGAATGCCTGCCAACGGCTGGCGTATAAATCCTGAGCTGCTTCTTCAAAACTTGCCTCTATTCCCTGAAGCCGTGCGGCAATAGGTAAATAGGCAAACGGTATACAAAATACCGTGTGTGCTATCAGGATTGAGCTATATCCGAGCGTTACTCCAATCGAGGTGAAAAAGATCAGCATAGCTACGGCTGTGACAATCTCCGGCACCATCAACGGCAGGGAGATCAGTCCAAAGCTCAATACTTTTCCACGAAACAAGCCACCGCGAACCATTGCAATAGCGGCGGCTGTGGCAATTGTGGTGGCAATAAGACCGGCACTGATTGCAATCACCAGTGAATTGACGGTAGCGCGCTTAAACTTGGCTGATTCAGCACCGTTAAAAAGATCAACATACCAGCGCAATGAAAAACCACGCCATTGGGTAATTGACAGGCTATCGTTAAAGGAATAAACCATAATAACGATCAGTGGTGTGTACAGAATGAAGAGGCAAAGCAAAGTAACCGCAAAAAAGCCGGGATAATTGCGTACATTGTAGGGTTTGCGTGGCACTTAGATCTGCTCCCTGGCCTGAGAGCGTGCGTAGAATATTAACACCAGCAGAATGATTGAAAGCAGTATCATTGATGCAGCTGCACCAAATGGCCAGTTGCTGGCGGTACCTTTGAATTGTTCTTCTATTAAAGAGCCAATCATAAATGTTTTTGCTCCACCAAGCAGATCCGGTGCTAAAAAGGCCCCCAGGCTGGGTACAAAAACCAAAATGCAACCGGCTATAATGCCGGGTTTTACGGCTGGTATTATTATCTCTTTTAATATGGTCCATCTGCCAGCGTAGAGATCGGCTCCTGCTTCAGATAAAGCTACATTGTAGCGCTCTACCGATGCATAGATAGGCAGAACCATAAAGGGCAGGTACGAATAAAATAATCCAAGCTGCACGGCCAGATTAGTATTGATCAGATGTATGGGGGCATCGATTACACCCAGCCCCTGTAGTGCCTGGTTTAAAGGTCCATTATCACGTATCAGAAATTTCATTGATACCGTGCGGATTAAGAGGTTTACCCAATACGGTATGGTGATGATGTACAACCACACTGAACGCGATGCTACCGGACGGGTGGCAATAAAGTAGGCGGTTGGAAAACCGATGATCAAGCAAAAGAATGTTGCGACACTGGACTGCGCAAGGGAGCGTAAGAATATGTTGATGTATGTCCATTCAATAGATAGGGCTTCATCGCCGAACAAGCCGCGATCAAATATAAACTGATCATAAGCGTTGAGTGAGAAATCCCAGATAACACCACCACGAAACTCCTTGGTCAGGAACGAGTAGATCAGCATCAGACCCAGAGGCAAGAGTGCGAAAATGCCAATCGTCATCCAGGTAGGCAATAGCAACCAACTACGCACAGGAGCGTAGGTACTTGATACGGTTTTTCCAGATCCGGTTGCAGCCATACTAGCTCACAAGGAACCGCGCCGAGCTATCAGTAACAGCGAGTTCTACC
>CAZQKJ010000573.1:0-2801 GCA_964593315.1 uncultured Granulosicoccaceae bacterium | reverse complement strand
GCTGAGTAAAATGCTTTTGTATAGAGTTTTAATGTCGTAGTCTGACTGGCGGAAAGCGATTGCGTGAGGAGTAAGCGTGTTGCTGCCTGTGTCAATGGGTCCGACGAAAGCGCGCCAAAACTTCGCGGCAATAAAGCGCGCTGCTTCCGGCTTTTGTAGTATCAGATCAACCAGATCATCTCCATCGAATTTGCCAGTCTTGCCAAAAATAGTTTTGCGGCTTCTATCGTGATCCCAGTGTTTGAAAAGAAATCTCTGATCGTATATTTCTGAATAGCTGTAACCGGTTAGGGCGCGGGCTGCATTCTTGACATCCGATTCTGTATAAGCACCTTCACCCAGTGAAAACAACTCCATTAATTCTCGTCCCAGATTTTCATTGGGCCGTACTTTCCGACTGGCATTGTTGTCCAGATAGTTAAGCATGGCGGGATCGCGAATAATGTTCTGCAGGAGTGTTCGAAAATTTCCACTGCTGTGTTCACGCAACATCATGTGTTGCCTCGCAATAGCCAGTGACTGATCATTAATCCCTGAGTAACCAGTGGCAAAGTGGTTATGCCAAAAAAGTGTCAGTCTTTCGGATTGAGGGCTCGAGGTTGAAATCATTTCACTAACCCACCAATGGCGCAGTGACTGTACTTCGTTTCTACGTGTTTGCCTGAATTTCAGTCTTTCATCACCCGATAAATCGGGTTGCCGCCAATGGTGTGGTGCCACCTTGTTGATCCAGGCGGGTGGAGGGCTCTGTGGTTTGCTCTCAAGCTCTGATATCAGCTTTTCAACAGCCTGCTGATGATCGAGCGTCAGCAACGAGCTGATTTGGGACGGATCTGCGCCAAAACCCGTGCGTGTGAGCAAATGCCGAGCGTCAGATAGTGACAGTTTGTCGCCTGCCGCATGGAGTGCCATTGACGACCCCATAGCCGCCAGAACCAGAGGCACGGTCATCGACTTGATGAATAATGTAGGCTTGAATCTCATAGCGGTGGTCTGGCGTTGAGTCTTTGTTGACAGTGACACAATTTGAATGCCATTTCGATAAGTCTGAACACTGGCTTAACTTTCGATGAATGCTAAGTCTGTTAATGACTTAGCGACCATTTCAGCCTATTTTATTGTTAAATATAATTAATATATTGTCATGACGATAAAATTTTGGCATATTAAAGCCAAACGCACAGGGGAAACCGATGGCAGGTGGTTCAAAAAGGATTGGCGCATGGGTGTTTACACTGATAGTGCCCACACTGACTGCGTGCAATGCTGAGATAGATTCCCCGGTCAAATTAAACAATGATGGCTCCAGCACCCGGATTGAATTACCACAAATCTTACGCAATACCCGCGCTGTAGATGCTGATGCCCTTCAGTTGCAAGTGCGGGTAAATGGTAACAGCACCATTCTCGAGCGTGGTGTGGATAATGTCTGGAGTGGCGTAGTTGACGTGCCTGTGAACCAGTTGTCCAGCGTGTTAGTAGAGTGGGGTACTTCATACGGCAATGTCGAGTACATCAAGCTGGCCGAGCAACAGCAGCTAGTCAGTGTACTTCGTGAAGAGCGCTCGGTAGTTTTCAATGGTGGGTACAACACCAATTTTCACCTGGATACAGATAACCGTAATAATCTGGAGGAAATTAATCAGGGGCGTTCACCACTCGATACCGTTGATTTTTTTATTACCACAGTGGGTGCTTTCCCTCCGCCGAACGATATTGATCATCCGTTTTCCGACGTTTGTGGCAAACAAATACCGATCGCTATCGACACCAGCACCGGCAGTTCTGGTCTAACCAATAGCGTTACTCTCGACAACACAACCTCAGATTTCAGTGCATGGTGGTGTGCTGAGTATAAATCTGAATTAATAGATTCTGACGGCAATGCGCTAACAATACCCAACATTGAAGTAACCGTGAACGTTATGGATGACATGGTGATAGGAGATAGTGCGAGTGCACACCATGACGACAGCGTAGAGATCTACATTGACGGAGATAACAACAAAAACGGAGAGTACGACGGCGTCAATGACTACCAGTTTCGCTTTGCACCAGGCACTCCAGAGCCATCAGGCTCGCCATCTCTACCGATGAATGTGAGCGGTAATTTTGAGATAACAGAGACCGGATATACATTGACAGCCGTGATTCCGGTGCTCGAGGTTGGCATACGCAACGGTCGTCCGTTTGGATTGAATATCGAGGTCAACGATGACGACGACGGTGGACTGCGTGATAGCAAACTGTCGTGGGTGGGGGTTGAAGGCGTTGATAGTGCGTGGATCAATACCAAATCGTTTGGCACTGCTCAGTGTTGTACAGAGGATGGATCAGCAGTATCGGGATGGTGACTCCACCCACTTTGGGTGAGTGCACTTTTGCGTCGTTGATTTAGGCGGCCGGTGCGTTTCGCCATTGCGTTTTAATAGAGAAAAGCCATAAGATAGCGGCTCTTGCCAAACATCAAAGGACGCATCGTGCCCAAAGCTTACTGGATTGTTCAAGTCACAGTTAACGACGAAGCTAATTACCCTGATTACCTGAAAGCAGGAGCGCCGGTATACGAAAAGTATGGTGCCAGATTTGTTGTTCGGGGAGGGAAGTGTGAGGGAATGGAAGGCGGCACTCATCCACGGAATGTGGTCGTAGAGTGGCCGGATTTCGAAACTGCGCTTGCAGCCTACAATAGTCCGGAATACCAGGCTGCAAAAGCGATTCGCAATCGTTGCGCTGACTCAAACTTTACCATTGTCGAAGGGGTAGAGTAACTCTCCTCGATGAATACCCCTGTCATACTG
>CAZQKJ010000572.1:0-2801 GCA_964593315.1 uncultured Granulosicoccaceae bacterium | reverse complement strand
ACCCTGCACATCGGTGACCGAGTACATCATCATGATGTCACTCGGCCCGACATAAGGCTCAACATTGCCAGACGCGACAGTAGACACCATGATTTTTGGCGTTCCGATCGGTAAGGTTTGCATAGCCGGAGTCACCAGCGCCGTGCCACCAGACCCACCCGCCGAGATCATTCCTCCGATCGATTCTGCATGCTTTTGTGTCCATGCTTTAAACGCGATTGCCATACCGGCTACAGCTGTACCCCGATCACCGGTAAAGACTGCACCAGCCCCGTCCGGATGATGCGCTGCTACATCTTGAGGTGACACGTCTGTAGTTGATGCATTACCCGTAGCCGCAAGGTCAACGGTTTTCACACTAACACCGGCAGATGCGAGCGTATCTGCAAGATAGCCTAGCTCCGCTGATTTGGTATCAAAGGTTCCAACGACGTAGATTGTTGTCATGTTGCTTCCGAGTAGATTCGCTGAGTTGCCGACTCATATTACTTTATCAGGCAACTATGTCCAATTGTAGATACGACTCAGCGTGAAAGCAGATTTTCACAGGAAGATGCCCAATGTAAGCTCACGAGCTGCTGAATAGGTACGACTTGCTATTGATTAGGGAGGAGATAAAAAACGCGTGCTTGGGGGAGCTCTGCCTATATAGGCAAACGAAGCACAGGCAAACGAACCGATACTGAGCAGCGCATCATGCTCAAGATTTCACAGACAAACGACGGAGTCTGAGCGTTCATTGAGCGACTCAGACACAGGAAAGAAAATGACAAGCTCAAATACCAGTGTCTGAGTCAAACGCATTTTTTTGATCAGCAAACGCAGCTTCGGGTTCGCCAAAGCTTGTATCTGTAGGCTGAAAACAAAAGCCGCGAAAGCCAATACCTTATGCAGTGATCAATATTTTTGGTTTCAAAAATAAAGTTGCTCAGGCGCAAGCCAGGTTAGTGGGTCTGAAATACGATCAATGTCTTCGCTTGGTTCATTTAACTGAGTTTATTTAACCGGGTTTATTGAATAATTTCGCAAGTGACTGGAGCCGTCAGGTTGTCTACCTCGATATCACAGGTATCTCCGAGATCGTGCAGACCACCTCTGAGCGTATCGTTCCCTGCACCACCCTTTAGAAAGTCGTCCCCGCTACTGCCGATAAGCGTATCGATGCCAGGCTCACCAAGTAAGGTATCATCGTGCGCGCCACCGTTAAGTAAGTCATCGCCCCAACCGCCAAGCAGTCTGTCGTTACCAAAACTACCTCTGAGTACGTCGTCGCCAAAATCACCGTCAAGGGTATCGTCACCCTGTGCGCCGAACAACACATCATCGCCAGTGCTGCCGAACAGATCGTCGTCGCCCCAACCACCATTGATGTTGTCGTTCCCGTCACCTCCGTCTAAGAAGTCGTCACCCAGATCGCCCTGCAGTGTGTCATCGCCAGCGTCGCCACGAATAGTGTCGTTGTCTCGTTGCCCTTTAACCTCATCCGCTCCCGGGCCGGCACTAATCCAGTCATCACCGTTTCCACCAAGGATGATATCCGCTCCAAAGCCACCGCATATAGTGTCATTGCCGCCAAGACCGTTGATGGTGTCACTACCGCCCAAACCATGTATCACATCGTCGCCAGCTGTACCGACAATCGTGTCTGCAGCGTTGGTACCGACAATCGTAGCTGGCAGCCCATTACAAACATGTTGTTGAAGGGTCCAGTCGAGTTCAAATACGCCAGTATTGCCACTTTCATTGGCGGCACCAAAACCTGAGACAGCTATTCTTAAGTTTTGTCCTGCCGTAGCAAAAACTGTTACTGAGCTCTTTACTCCGCACGAGTCGTCATTAGCACCCAGTGGCACCAGTGACCCGATCAGATTGCCACCGTAAACTGCCAATACGGTATCGAAGCTGGTCGCAGCACCACAAGTACTGAACGTATAGTTGCCAGTGGCGGGGGCTTGATATCTGTACCAGACACTACCTGAGGTATTTCCAAGATGATTCGGCTCAAATGCCTGATAGGTAGCGCAGGTGTTTAACCCCAGGATGCTGCCATTCGCCGAAGATATGCTGGTTGCCTGAGCAAAAAGATCGTTAGGACGCAGCAGCAGTGCAGCTGCACCTACATCAAGCCTGGGTTTGGTAACTGTTCCTCCCGCTCTTTGATCGGATACTGACTCTCCCGAAAATCGCATCACATTGAAAATTCTGTCATCAACGCTCGATGAATCGGCCGAAGAACCTGGTCTGACAAAACACTCACGCAATAGAGCTGCCGCACCAGCAACATGAGGAGCCGACATAGACGTACCGGTAAACACAGCCAGGGCAGTGTCACTGTCATCGACGGACGAAGTTACGTTGGTTCCGGGCGCCCACAAATCCATAGCAGGAGAGGTACTTGAGCTTGGACTAACGAGATCACTATCAAGGGTGTTACCGACCGCTACAACCGACGAAAGGCAAGCGGGAGCTCCCATGGTATTTGTTGAAAAGCCATTACCCGCAGAGGCAACAACCAGAACGCCGTTGGACCGCAAAATACTGGCAGCGGTTTCGACCGATGGCACTGCAAAATCACACACCCCGGAAAAAGCACCACCACCAAGAGACATATTAACCGATGCAATCCTTTCACCTCCAAGGACGAGTGAATTTACGTGGTTAAGCGCGGCCAGGATATCAGAGAACTGGGCGAAATCACCGGCAGCATCAAAGATCTGTATGGCGTGAATATCTGCACCTGGTGCCACACCATCTCGCGAAATCAAACCGGGATTGGTAAATTCGCCAGTTGCTGTTCCACT